>SCTA01000014.1 GCA_004322275.1 bacterium | reverse complement strand
TTGTGGGGCTCTGCCCCACTCCCCTTGGTACTTCTTTTAGAAAGAAGTACCCAAGAAATCGGCCCGGAAGGTTCCGCTCGCTCTACGAGCGACCGGTCGCTGCGGCGGGGGCGTGAGGGGGCACTCGTTCGCTGCGCTTACTAAGACCCCCCCCGCCGCCCTTTCCGCCTTAAGCTCCCTGCGTCACCTACGGGCCACGGGGAGGACGAAAGGATGGCTCGCCGATAAACAGGATAATTCTTTGTTTATCGGCTCGAAGGTAATTTGTTTACACGTATGGGGGGAAGGGCGAAAGATTTTACCGGCGCGGTTTTTCGTTCCCTGCGAGGAATCCCGCAGCGAGAGGGCGAGACAGTAGCAGCGCTACGGCGAGTCCTTGAGTTACTCTGGTTCAAACAAGCCACGTAACTGGTTTTAAAATACGGCTTTGGGTTTTGTCGCAGGGCGAGGAGCCCGCAGGGAGCGCGACGAAGACAGTAGCGTGCCTACGGCAAGGAGCGCGAGCGAATAGCGACGAAGCCCCGCGGCAAAAGCCGAAGCCGTCCAGGGACGCGCCGTAAACAAAAAAAGAGGGTGAGCCTCTGACCTGGCCCACCCTCTTAACTTTAATTTTTGGTTAGTTACGCGGGGAGTACGTTGGTGGCCTGAAGCCCCTTGGCGCCCTGCGTTACGTCGAACTTTACTTCCTGGCCCTCGGTGAGGGTCTTGAAGCCTGAGCCCTGGATTGCGCTGAAGTGTACGAAGACGTCGCCGCCGCCGTTCTCCTGAGAGATGAAACCGAAACCCTTTTGATCATTGAACCACTTGACAGTACCTTTAGGCATGTTTTTTTCCTTTTTTCTTTTCCGGGTCTTACGCCCTTATTTTTGTTGCAACTACTATGGCGGAAGAACCAGACCGGGGTCAGAATCATACTTCCGGAGCTTGAGCCATACATATTGCCATGCGGACGCCGATTACTTTTGCAAATAAAAAACGGGAGAAGACCGTTGCCTCTCCCGTTTCGGTACTTGCTAATCGGTACATCCGCACCAGAAAACGAGTTATTCGTTCTCCGGCAATTGAAATATAACGACTCTCCTCAATATGTGCAAGGAAAATAATGCCGTTTTAAATTAAATTTCCTGAAAAACGCAACAAAACGTGTAATTTTCAGAAAAGACGGCGTTCCGCCGCAGGTTTGTGAATATTTTATTTAGGAGTAAAACGCTTTTAATTGTCCCCTCCGCTCCGAAACCGATTAAACTATCCCCATCGTTACCCGGCGAAAAAGGTCCGGCCACCCACCGCACCGCGGCAGGCGGCCATTGAAAAATATACGGAGAAGTGCTTGGAAAATCCTGCGGAAAATGTTTTCACCCGCTGCCCCCGGTGCGGTTTTAACTGGGCGACAAGAGAGGAATTCCTCGCCGATCCCGAAGTTGAATTTATAGAGTACCGGACCAATCTGCGCATCCTTCGGCTCGGAATTTTTCGCTTTTCCCATAGCCAGCCGATCTGCAAAAACGAAGTCGAGGTCGAGGCTACACTCTTTTCCGACCTCGGCGAGGGGCCGGTCTTCAACGAGAGGGACACGGGCTCCAAAAAGTGCAAGGGATATTGCCTCGACCCCAAGAGGGTCGAAATCTGCCAGGCGATCTGCGAATGCGAGGCGATAAGCGATATCGAGGCAAAAATAAAAGAGTGGCCGAAATCGACGAAACTGAACTACAGCCAGCTGGTCGAGAAGTGCAGAACCTTCCGCCGTTTCGACCAGTCAAAGCCCATAAAACGAAAAGACCTTCTGGACCTCGTCAATCTCGCGAGGCTGTCTCCCAGCCGGGCCAACCAGCAGCCGCTGAAGTACTTCATCTCCTCGGAGCCCGAACTTAACGCCGGAATATTCTCCACGCTCTCCTGGGCGAGCTATTTTCGCGGGTGGGACGGACCGGCAGAGGGGGAGCGCCCGGCAGGCTACATAGTGGTGCTTCACGACGATTCGGTCACAAAAAGCGCTGGCTGTGAGGACGGGATAGCGGCCCAGACGATGAAGCTCGGCGCGACTTACAAGGGGCTTGGCGGCTGCATCATAAACGCCATTGACCGCGAGGCGCTCCGCCAGGTCATCGCCATCAGGGATCATCTTCAGATACGGCTGGTACTCGCCCTCGGCGTTCCGGTCGAGAAGGTAAAGCTGGAATCGGCCGACGGCTCGATCCGCTACTGGCGGGACAAGGAAGACGTCATACACACCCCGAAGCGCCCCCTCGACGAAATAATTATAAAACCTAAGAAGAAGTAATGCTCAAGCCCAGAAAGGGGCCGAGCCCACTAGCGGACGAACGTTCTTCACGCGGAAAACGGCCACGCACTTCACCGAATTGCCTACGCCCGGCCCCACTATGCGTTCGGCGTTTTTTCTGACCTCCTCCAGAAGCTCTCCTTCCTCGATGCAGTTCAAAAGCTCCAGAGAAGCCCTGCACCCCCTGTAATCGCCTGCATCGTAGAGGTAGAGCGCGTTGGGGTTCATCCTCAGGTTCTTCAGGGATTGTCTCGCCGTCATTCCGAAGGCCCAGGTGCCGTCATCGAGCACCTTCGGCCGGGAAAAGGGGGCTGAATTCACCAGCCCTTTGTCGTTGGCCGTTGACAAATACCCCTGCCCCGCGTTCTGGGCGAAATATTTTCTGAAATCGATTACCCGCTCCATGTGAATCCCCTTTCCGAAGGACTATTTACGAAATAATCCTCAAATCCGTCTTCTTACATAAATATAAACCGGTTTGGGGATTTTTTAAGGGATCCGCAAAATAATCGGCCTTGAGGCTGTATACTTACGCTGTGAAACCACCTGGGACGGGAAAGGAGCGCAAAGATGAAATACCTCCCGGCGATTCTGGTTCTTTTGTCGCTTTTAACCTCTTGCCAAGCGGCAGGTGAGAGAACCGCACAGCCGTCCCCGGCGGAGCCGGAGAGGATTATTGAATCGGAAAGGATGAACTTTTAAGGCGAAAACAAGGTGAGGGGAAACCTGCGCCGCCGCCGTAAGGCGGGGGCCTCCGGCGGCATTCTTTGCCGGTGCGAAGAATGCCGGGGAAGGCGGGGCCTGCGGCCGTTTCGCGGTCAGAATCTTTCCACGTAGTCGCTTATCTTTTTGCGGGCCATCACGTCAAAGTGCAGAAACTCCACGCCGTACTGGTACAGGTCTTCCCGAAGCTTGTTTCCCCAGGCCACGCGGCCTCTTGCGACAATGTTCGACTGGTCGAAAAAGATGCTGAGCTCAAGTTCGGCGCCGACCTCGTGTTTCAGGGAATCCCCGAAGGAGAGCCCTCCCGAGCTGAGATCGTAAAGGCGGCCGTAATGCACCTCGGCCTCCGGCGCTCCGGGCTCACGGATGCGCACTTCGCCTTCAGTCTGAACCCTCTTGTGCTTTCGGCGGTCAATCCATGGGAACATCTAAAAGCCCCTTCCTCGTTTAAACCTGAGTTAATACCCATATTAAAGAAGTAGCAGAATAATCGGGTTTGGCTAGTGAAAGGGTGCGTTTTTTTAAACGGACAAGCCCTTATTGCAAAACAGCGGCGTCGGCTCCGGTTCAAAGCAAGACGTTGAAGAGATAACCCACCAGAAGGATTCCTCCCCCAACGACTCCGACAAATATCATAATCAGCCGCAGCTTCAGCACCTTACGGAGGATGACCATCTCCGGCAGGGACAAACCGATTACCGACATCATAAAGGCCAACACTGTGCCCAGAGCGGCTCCCTTGCCAAGAAGAGCCTGAACCACGGGGATAATCCCGGCGGCGTTGGAGTACAGGGGGATGCCGATCACGACCGAGAGGGGCACGCCCCACCAGCCCTCCTTCCCCATGATCCCGGCCATGAAGTCCTCGGGCACGTAGCCGTGTATCCCCGCGCCGACGGCTATCCCAAGGACGACCCAGGGCCAGACCTTCGCCACAATCTCCCGCACGGCGCCGAGGCCGTAGCGCACCCGTCCGGCCCAGTCCAAAGCCTGCCGCTCCTTCGCGCCATCCGCGCAGTGCATCCCGTAAACCCACTCTTCCACGTAGCGCTCCAGCTTTAGCCTTCCGATTATCCAGCCCGAGACTATCGCGATGAGAAGGCCGGTTCCCATGTAGAGCGCGGCGATCTTCCACCCGAAGAGTCCGAAGAGGAGGACGAGGGCGATCTCGTTGACCATCGGAGCCGAGATGAGAAAGGAGAAGGTCACGCCGAGAGGTACACCGGTGGTAATGAAGCCGATGAAGAGAGGAACCGCCGAGCAGGAGCAGAAGGGGGTCACGACCCCGAGGAGCGCGGCGAAGACGTTTCCCGCTGATTCGCTCCTGCCCGCAAGTATCGCCCTTGTGCGTTCGGGGGTGAAGAAGGAGCGCACTATTCCCACCGCGAAAACTACGAGGGTCAGGAGCAAAAGCACCTTCGGGGTGTCGTAGAGAAAGAACTCCACGGCCTTGCCGAGGCGGGTCTCCCGTTCAAGGCCGAAAAGGTCAAAGGTCAGCCAGCGGGAAAGAGGCTGGAGGGAAAAATAAATCGCGAACCATAGAGCCAGCGCCAGCGGAAGAAATATCCACAGCCGTGACCGCTTCGCTGCCGGAGCGGCGTACCGCGAAGGTTCTGGCGAAGCCTCAGCGGGGTTTTCGCAGGAGCAGGCCGCGGCTTCCTGTTCGACAACGTCAAGTTCAATTCGTTCCCTGGTCATTTCAAAAACTCCGGAGGGCTTTCATACCGCCTCTATTTCAGGAACCTGGCTATTTCCTCCTGCGACGGAACCTTCCCGGAAACCACGACCTTGCCGTCGACTACGAGCGCGGGAGTGACCATAACGCCGTACTTCATGATCTGCGCCAGGTCATCCACTTTGGTTATTTGGGCCTGAACGCCGCTTTTTTGCACTGCTTCTTTGGCCGCCTCATAGAGCTTGTTGCATTTCGCGCAGCCCGTTCCCAGTACTTCTATTTTCATTGTCACTCCTCAATAGCCGTACAGAGCGGCCTTCAGGATGTAAAGTCCGACGAGGGCGATAAGCGCTCCCGCCACGCGCTTCAGTACAGTATTCGCCCTATGGAAGGAGCGCGAACTTATGAGGTTTTTTACAACCCCCATCGAGGTTCCCGCAGCCACGATAAGGAGGCAGTGGCCCACCGCGTAAGTCCAGAGCAATCCAAGTCCGTAAGCCATGTTGCCCTTCGAGGCGATGTAGGTAAGCACGACAACCAGAATCGGCGCGGCGCAGGGCGCGGAGACGAGGCCGAAAAGGAGGCCTAGCAAAAAAGCGCCTAAAAACCCGGCTTTTTGCGGTTTAAACCCTGAAATCCGTTCCGGGACGCTGAAGGACCACAGATCCCAGAGGTGCGCCGCCATCGCGAGACAGACGAGGGCGATAATCCACGGCCACCCCTCCCAGACATCGCCGAAGAGCTTTCCCATGGTGACCGCCGCGAAACCCATCGCGGTAAAGGAGAGGGCAAGCCCCGCCACGAAGACCATCGAAAGGGCGAAAGACTTTTTCCAGCCGGAGGCCCCCTCGTAGCCCCCCACAAAGCCTATGACGAGGGGAATCATGGCCAGCACGCAGGGGCTTGAGGCGGTCAGCGCACCGCCGATGAAAACCGCCGCGAAAGCCAGCCACGGATTGGTGTCGATCAGGACCTGGGTCTGATCCAGAAATTCGCTCAGCATCCGGACTTCATTTCTTTAAAAGCCCAAGTTCGCGGAGCTTCGCCGTAATCGTGTCGGCCTGCATCAGCCCGACGTTGCGAAAGACCTCTTTGCCCTGCGCGTCGAAAAAGATGAGGGTGGGAACCACCAGCACCTTGTACTCCTCGACCACCTTCTCCTCGTCCTTGATGTGAATAAAGCGGAAGGAGACCTTGTCGCCGATCTTCGCGCCGAGTTCGTCTATTACCTTGCCCTGCGCTATGCACTGGCCACAGCGCTTCAGGCCGAAATCGGCTACGAGGGGCTTTTGGGCCGCCCTGGCCAGATCGCCGAGGGTGTCGGCGAAGGACAGCCCGGAAAAGAGGAGAATTCCGCAAAGAGCGGCGAAAAGGGACGGGAACCTGCCGGTTTTCATTTCACACCGCCTTTCCTGAGAACGGCCTCGACTTCTTCAAGGGGGAAAAAACCCCTCGTGACGAAAGTATTCCTTGCCCTGCCCGTCCAGAAACACCTGCGTCGGAATGATCGCCACTCGCCATTTCATGGCGGTCTCGGGGGCTTTTCTCACGTCGTGGAATTCCACGTCCACCCGCCCCGCGTAACGTCTTTTAACCTCCTCCAGAACCGGAACCATCGCATCGCAGGGTTTGCACCCCACCCCGCCGAGTTCGAGAAAAGTCACCCGGCCGTTGACGTATGCGGCCTGTGACGAAGATGAAGCGGCGCCGGAGGGCGGCTCGCTCTCCGAGCAGGCGGACAAGGACAGGGCCACGCAAAGGCAAAGAAGCGCAAAACCTCCGCATAAAACTTCAAATCGACATAGCCGCATTCAAAACACCAGAGGCGGCGCAGGCCGCTGAAGATAATTTCCCTTAAATATTGCGGCAATCATGCGCTCTTGACACCTCGCGTGTCAATGGGTAAGCTTCCCTATAAATCGCTTTTTATCGATATGGAGATCTAGATGGAAGGTATAATGAAGTCCCTGAAGGCGCTCGGGGACGAATCGAGGGTGCGCATCCTGTGGATGCTCGAAGAGCGCCCCCTGTGCGTCTGCGAGATACAGGAAGCGCTTGGGCTGGCGCAGTCCACCGTCTCGCGCCACCTCCAGCTTCTTGAGGAGGCGGGATTCGTCACCTCGGAAAAGGAAGGCCAGTGGCGAAACTACAAACTCAACCCCTCGCCAATCCCCGCCGTTAGCGGGCTTTTATCGGTAGTGCGCCTTTGCGCCCTCGCCGAGCCCGAGGCGCTCGAACTCAGGGAGAGGGTTAAAACCATATGGCGGGAAAACATCTGCTGCAAAAAAGCGGTTTAGAGAGAGTGCGGTTTTTGTTTTCCAAAAGAAGGGCGGCATGAAAAAAGCTCTGCTGTCTGGCGATCCTGTTTTATACGACCTTTACCGGCTTGGCCTGACGGCCCCTGTGTGGACTTCACTGCCCGATGAAGGCAATAAAAATGGCGTCGAGGTGCCGGTGCTTATCGGACTGGTCAACGTCGCGCTGAACCTCCGGGGAAGGTATTTCAAGGCTGAATTTAAAGGGATTTAAAATATCTACAGGCGGGGAGCAAAGCAACGTTTTTACTTCCGGCAAACTATTTCGGCGAAGGGCGAGGAGCCCGCAGGGAGCGCGACGCAGACAGTAGCGCCACTACGGCAAGGAGCGCTCCCGAGTCGCGACGAAGTCCTTCGCCGAAATAGGAAGCCGGACTAGCGGAAAATTCCCAGCTTCTCCCAAAGTTTCTCCCCGCCCGAATCTATCTTAGTATCTTCCGGCGTCTTTATCTTCACCGACAAGGGGCGCTTCCCCGGCCCGGACAGTACGACCTTTGCCTTCAGCCTGAGCCGCTCCTCGCCGTTCTCTCCGCTGAGGGAGATAACGCCGGGGTAGTCGGAATCTCCGACCTTCAGGTATTCCGAATAGGCTATTTTCAGGTTCGGCTTCTCTCCCGCCTCCCCGTAAAGCGCCTCTATCGGCAACCCCCTGACTCCGATAAGCACCGTCTGCCACCTTCCGGAATTGTCCTCAAGCCTCAGAACCTCAGCTCCTCCGCCGGTTTTCCACGCCGATACGACCCTGCCCTCTATCGGCACCCTGCCGCCGAGGAGAGCGGAAAACCAGCCGGAAAACTCCCTGGTGCCGTCGCGGTAAAGTATTTCCTCGTCGGGGAGGTAGATTTCGCACTCTCCCGCGTCCGAGCAGGCCGCCGCGAAGACCTGCTTCGCCATGGGGCCCGCGAAGCCGTCGAACCTTGCCCCGACGCCGCTCTCGACCCTCGCGCCGTAATCCACTTCGCCGATTTCCGGCACAAAAGCCTCGCCGTTGACGCGCACCTGCGGCAACTCCGCGTTATAGCGCGAAAGCTCTCCGCCGGGAATTTCGGCGTCGACTGGCGTTCCCTGGGGATGGAAGGCGAGGCGGGCACCCGCGCAGCCGCCGAGCAGAAGCGCCAGAGCCAGAAACCCCGGAAGGATTTTTACAAACGCTCTCATTTGAGGGCCGCGCGCTTTTTCTTCACGTCTTCGTTGCCGGGGTCGTTGTGAAGAGCTTTTTCGTAGGCGACTTTCGCCTTCTCGACCTCCCCCAGCGCCACAGCGGCGTCCCCCACATGTTCCCAGATGATCGCGTCGTTATCGATTTTTACAGCGGCGAGTTCGAGCTGCTCCAGCGCCTCGGCGTACTTCCCCATTCTGTAATATATCCACCCGAGGGTATCGAGGAAGGGGCCGCTGTCCGGCAGGCGGGCCAGCGCCTTTTTAACCATCGCCTCGGCCTCTTCGAGCTTTACGCCGTTTAAAGACCAGGTATAGGCGATGTAGTTGAGGGCGTAAGGTTCTTCGGGGTTGATAGCGAGAACCCGGTTCATCCTCTCGACCGATTCCTCCCACCTGCCGAGGGAATCGAGGAGCACTCCCCATGAAAAATGGAATTTCTCGTTGTCGGGGTCGCCGTGAAGCCGGAGATATTTCTTGAAATACTCGACTCCCTCGCTGGCGCGGCCCGAGCCCTTCAGATAATCGACAAGCTCCACCGCGCCGTCCTCGTCCTTCGGGCACTTCTCGATGTAACCGGAGATAATCTCCTCGGCCTTCTCCTCCTTGCCCGTCTTTTTATATATCTTGGCCAAAAGCACGTCGGAGAGCATCTTCATCTCGCCGCCGGACACCTTTGTGAAGGCCTCCGCCGCCCCTTCGCTGTCGCCGCCTCTGGCGCGAAGGTTCCCGAGCAAGAACCAGTTGCCGTCGCCCTGCTCTTTGGCGACAAGTTTTTCCGCGTACTTTACCGCGAGAGGGATATTGCCGAGTTCCGCCGCCATCATCGCGAAACGCGAGAGGGTCTCCGGCTTCTCCGTAAAGTCGAGGCCTTTTTGAAGATAGTCATGGGCTTCCTGATACTTTTCCTGCCGGGCCAGAAGCTCGATAAGGGCGATGCGCTGCATCTCGGCGTGGGGATTTTGCTTTATCAGTCTGGTGAGGAGTTCAAGGGCCAGGCCGGTCTCGCCTTTGCCCTCATAGTAGAGCGAGAGAACCGAGAGGGCCTGATTGTGGTTGGGATTGAGCTCCAGGGTCCTCTTGTACTCCGCCAGCCCCTCCTCCTCCATGCCCTCTTCTGCGAGAATCCTGGCATACCAGTAGTGGGCGTCGGCGCTCTGGGGCTCGGCGGCCGCCCATTCCTTCGCGACGACGAGCGCGTCGCCGACTCTTTCGATCTTGTGGAATACCTGGATCGCCAGCATGCTCGCCTCGCCGCCGCCGCCGTTTTTGGCGGAGAGCGCGGCGTTTTCCCCCGCCTGGTCGAACCAGCCGAGCGACAGAAGCGCCTTGGCCTTGTAGAGGAGCAGATTCGGGTCCGCCGGAGCGTACTGGAGCCCCTTGTTCGCTTCCCGAAGCGAGCCGTCCGGGTCGCCGCTCTCATCGAGAAGTTTTACCAGTTCAAGACGGGTCTTTACGTCGGCGGGATTCTTTCCGAGAACGTCCAGCAGGGGGGCCGCTTTTTGCGCCACCTCCCCGGCGGGGCCCGGAACCGCGCCGGTCCTCAGTTCGCCCTTCTGCGAAGAGCAGGCTGCCGCAAAGAAGAGGGCTCCAAGTAAAAGAACCGCTCCAAACCGCTTTTGGCGGTGCATCATCCGCTATCCTTTCTTTCCGCGAAGAATATCGCGGGCTTTTTTTTGAAATTCGTCGAGGCGCAAAAGCGCCTCCATCGGGGTCATCTCTTCGACTACGAGAGAATCTATCTCCTCAAGGAGCCTCTTCTTTTTCGCGTCCTCGGCCCCGGAAAAAAGATCGAGCTGACGCTTGCCGTGCGCTTGCGCCAAAAGCTCCGAGGCGGCGATTCTGGGCCTTCCCGTCTCGTCGAGTTCCCCTGTTTCGAGGTTTTCCAGAACCTCTTTGGCCCTTTTTACGACCTCTTCGGGGAGACCCGCGAGTTTTGCCACCTCGATGCCGTAGGACCTGCTCGCCCCGCCCTCGACCAGCCTTCTCAGGAATACGATCTTGCCCTGCCACTGTTTCACGGCGACGTTAAAATTCGCCACGCCGGGAAGGGTGCGCGCCAGATCGGTCAGCTCGTGGTAGTGGGTGGCGAAAAGGGTGCGCGAACCCTTTTTGTGTATGTACTCGGCCACCGCCCAGGCAATGGAGAGCCCGTCGAAGGTTGAGGTCCCCCTCCCTATCTCATCCAGTATAACCAAAGATCGGCCCGTTGCGTTGTGAAGAATTGCAGCGCTCTCCATCATTTCGACCATGAAGGTCGAACGCCCGCGCGCGAGGTCGTCGGAAGCCCCGACCCTTGTAAAAATGCGGTCCACGAGCCCCACCCTTGCCGCTTCCGCCGGGACGAAGGAGCCCATCTGCGCCATCAGCGCGATAAGCGCCGTCTGCCTGAGAATGGTCGATTTACCGCTCATGTTCGGGCCGGTGATGACCGAAAGCCGGTTTTGCTCGCCGTCGAAGAGAAGGTCGTTCGGGACGAACCTCTCCGTACCCGAGAGGGCCTCGACCACGGGGTGCCGTCCGCCGGTTATCGAAAGCTCGTACCCCTCGTGGAGGTGGGGGCGGACGTACCTTCTCGCCACCGCGAGGTCGGCGAGAGAGGAGAGGGTGTCCAGAAGGGCGACGGCCCCCGAGGTCCTCCTCATCTTTTCGACGTGGCGTCCGGTCTCTTCGCGGATTTTGAGGAAAATCCCGTATTCGAGCGCGTTCGCCCTCTCCTCGGCCCCCAGCACCTTCGACTCCATCTCTTTCAGTTCCGGGGTGACGTAGCGCTCGGCGTTGGCCAGCGTCTGCCTGCGCTCGTAGCCCTCCGGCACCTTGTCGAGGCGGGCGCGGCTGATCTCGATATAGTAGCCGAAGACCTTGTTGAAGCCTATGCGAAGAGAGCTTATCCCCGTGCGCTCGCGTTCGGCGGACTGGAGGCGGGCTATCCAGCCCCTTCCGCCGCGCTGCACCTCCCGGAGCTCGTCGACGGCGGAGTCGTACCCCTCGCGGATTATCGCCCCCTCCGTCAGGGAGGGAGGGGGAGAGTCCGCCAGAGAGTCCGTGAGGAGCTTTGCAAGGCCGGTCAGGGGATCGAGATCATTAAGGGCGTCTTGGAGCAGCGGCGCGTCAGCCCCCCTCAAAAGTTCCCGAAGCTCGGGGACAGACCCCAGGGATTCGCGGAGGGCGACGAGATCGCGGGCGTTGGCGGAGCCTATGGCGACTTTGCCTGCGAGACGCTCCAGATCGCTGACCTTGCGAAGCGTCTCCCGGAGGTTCTTCCGAAGCTCGCCGCGCTGGACAAACTCGGCTACGGCAGAGAGCCGCTCCTCTATCTTCGCCAGGTCCATCAGCGGAAAGGCGAGCCAGCGCCGGAGGAGCCTTCCTCCCATCGGCGTCCTGGTCCTGTCCAGCAGGTGAAGGAGAGTCCCCTGCCCCCGCTCGCCCGAGAGGGTGTAGAAGAGTTCGAGGTTTCTCTTCGTCGCGTCTCCGAGGAAGACGAAATCGCTCCCGAGGTGGCTCGCTATGGGCCGAAGCCCCGAAAGCGCCGAGCGGTGGCGGGACTTGACGTAGCAAAGGAGCGCCCCGGCGGCGGCTACCGCGAGCGGTTTTCCGTCGAGGCCGAACCCGCCGAGGTCGGCAACGCCGTAATGCTCCCTGAGCCGCTCAGCCGAGCGCTCCGGGTGAAAAAAATCGGCGGAAACGGGGGTCACGGGAAGGGAGGGCGGGAAGAGTTGTTTCTTTTCCCTGGCCTCCTCCTCTGAGATTATGAGCTCGTGGGGCTCCACGCGCCCGAGCTCCTCCAGAAGGGCGCGCATGTCCGCGAGCTGCCCCGCGAAGAACTCCCCGGTGGTGATGTCCAGAAAGGCGTAGCCGACCCCGCCCTTTCCCTCGTGAAGGGCAAAGAGGTAGCGCGGTTCTTTGGCGCTTATCATCTCGGTGTCGGTGACGAGGCCGGGGGTGACTACCTGCGATATTTCCCTCTTTACGATGGTCTTGCCGGGGCCCGGCTCCTCCACCTGCTCGCAGATGGCAACTTTGTACCCCTTCTCGATGAGTTTGGCTACGTAGCCCCTTGAACTGTGGTGGGGGACGCCGCACATCGGCACGGGATTTTCGCCCTTGTCGCGGCTCGTGAGGGTTATTTCGAGAAGCTCCGAGGCCAGGACGGCGTCCTCGAAGAACATCTCGTAGAAATCCCCGAGGCGGAAAAAGAGGATGGAATCGGGATGAAGTTCCTTTTGCTCCAGGTACTGGCGCATCATGGGAGTGAGCTGCGCCGGTCTTGGTATCTCCCTCTTCTCCGGATCTTCCATATTTTTCAGGGGGAGGGCTCCACGCCGGGAGGAGGTTCTCCGGAAGAAACTTCGCTCTTGGAGTTCGCCGTTTCGGGAGCGGGTTCCTCGGCGACTCTGGCCGAAGAGGAACGCTCGTCGACAAGCTCTTTTTCGAGGGTCTTTATCTTCTTCTGGAGGAAGAAGGACTCCGATTTGGCGGCTACTATCGCAATGAGGCCGTTCAGCCACGAATAAAGGAGACCCAGCACGAAGGCGACCAGGATGACGAAAAAGAGGGGTATCGGCGGCGTCTCGAACTTCCAGCCGGGAATGAAAAAATCGCTGGTGAACCTGACCGAATGCTTTAGCTCTTCGGCGTTCTCGAGGGCCAGGAGGACCGCGAGGCAAAGCACCAGCGCACCGATCAGCTTGCGCACGAATGAGGCCACACTACCCTCCCATTTTCTGTTTAAGGTCGGCGTAAGTTTTAAGAAGGTGCTCGGGCATCACGCGGATGTCCGCCAGCACCGGCATGAAATTGGAATCACCCTTCCAGCGGGGAACGAGGTGAAAATGGATATGTTCGCCTATGCCCGCCCCGGCGGCCTTGCCCAGATTGAGCCCGGCGTTATAGCCCTCGGGTCCGTAGAGTTCGTCCAGAGCCTTTTTAGCCTCGACAAAAAGGGTCCAGAGCTCTGAAATCTCTTCGCCGGTAAGCTCTTCAACCGCTCCGGCGTGCCTTTTCGGAATAATCATCAGGTGGCCGCTGGCGTAGGGGTAGCGGTTCAGGACCGCGATCGAGTTCTTTTTGCTGGCGACGACGAGAGAATCCGGGTCTTCGGGGTTTTCGGCGGCGCGGCAGAAAACACACCCGCCTGTTTTGGGCCTGCCGACGTACTCGCGCCGCCAGGGAGCCCAGAGAACCCTTTTGGCTGTCATCGGCCCAAGTCCACGAGTCTGGCGTGGGGGCCGCCGGGGCACAACTCCACCAGGGCGGCCGTCCGCGTCGGAGCCCACCTCTTGTCGAAGGGGCTGCCCGGATTCACGAAGAGAGTCTTGCCCACCCGCTCGATGAGGGGCTTGTGGCTGTGGCCGAAGATGACGATATCCGGCAGGGGGTCGAACCTCGCCGCCACGCGCGCCCGCATCCCCTCCGGCGCTCCCCAGCCGTGCACGATGCCGATGGTGAACCCTTCCAGGGTTATCGTCTGCTCGCGGGGGAGCCTCTTCGCCACCTCGCCCAAATCCATGTTGCCCGCCACGCCGTAGTAGGGCCGCGGATCGACCAGCTCAAGGTGGTCCACGATCCTTGTCCCGGTGTGGTCTCCGGCGTGGATCAACACCTCCGCCTTGCCCAGCGGCACCGCCAGCAATTCCAGAAAAGCCATCGTCACGCCGTCGAGGTGAGTGTCGGATATGACGCCGAGTATCATCCCTTAAAAGACCTTTCGAGAGTCAAGGAGCATGGTAACCGGCCCTTCATTTACGAGTGAAACCTCCATCTCGGCCCGGAACTTCCCGGTGGCGACGAAAAACCCTTCGCCGCGGAGCCCCTCGGCTACACGCAGGTAGAGGCTTTCGGCGAGATCCATCGGCGCGCTCCTCGTGAAGGAGGGGCGCCTCCCCTTGCGGCAGTCGCCGAGCAGGGTGAACTGGCTGACGAGGAGGACTCCGCCGCCCACCTCGCCGAGGGGAAGGTTCATCTTTCTCTCCCGGTCCTCGAAGACGCGCAGACCGGCGATTTTGTCTACAATATACTCGACGTCCGTAAGCGTGTCACCCTCTTCCACTCCGAGGAGAACCAGAAAACCTTTTCCGACCCTGCCGATCTCCTCGCCCGCAACGGTCACTGAGGCGCACTTGACGCGCTGGACTACTCCCCTCACCTTTTGGCCTCGGCCACCGCCCCGAGAAGGGGCATCCTGTCGAGCACGGCTATCCACTCCTTTGAACCGGCCTCGAAGGCGGGTCTGTCGGAGGCGGCCACCGGCGGCCCGGGCTCGAACTTGTGCTTCAGGGGGTTAACCCAGCTTCCGTTTATCCTCAGGCGGTAGTCGAGGTGAGGGCCGGTGGCGAGGCCCGTCGCCCCGACGTAACCTATCACCTGCCCCTGATCGACCCTCGCCCCCGAGCGGATTCCCTTCCCGTAGCCGGAAAGATGGAGATAGCTGGATTCGTAACCCATCGCGTGGCGCAGGGTTATCATCTTTCCCGCGCCTCCGTTGGTTCCGGCGAAGGACACCGAGCCGTCGGCGACGGCCTTTACAGGCGTGCCGGTGGGAGCGCCGAAATCCACCCCGTAGTGGGCCTTGACCTCGTGGGTCACGGGGTGCCTGCGGGCGGAGCTGAAATTCGAGGTGACGCGCGTGAAATCCAGCGGCGACCGCAGGAAGGATTTTCTGATGTTGTTGCCCTTAAGGTCGTAATAGCCGGTAGTAACCCCGGTAAAGTAAAAGGCGAAATGGGTCTCGTCGCGGTCCTTGTAGCTTGCCGCCTTTATCCTTCCGTTGCCGATGAATTTTCCGTCGACGTAGAGACGCTCGTAGACGGCGCGGAACTGGTCGCCGGGCTGCGATTCGTGGGTGAAATCCACGTCCCACGCGAAAAGGTCGGCGAAGGCCATGATCAGGTCGGCGTCCGCCCCCGCCTCAATGAAGGAGTTCCAGAGGGAGCCTTCGAGGGTGCCGGAGATCGTCGCCTCCACCCTCTCGATGGGGACGTTGACCTTTTTGACGACCCACGAATCGCCGGAGAGATCGCCCCTTATTATCTCGACCGGGCTCTTCTGGTACTCGAAGCGCAGAATCTCCCCGTCAGGGGCCGTCCAGAAGGTGTAATCGTCGCCGAGGCGCATCTGGCGCGGGTCGAGGACCGGCCGAAGGGCGCTTGTGAAGGACTGGGAACGGTTGGGGGAGACTCCCGCGCGTCTGGCTATCACGTCGAGGGTGTCGCCCCGGCTTATCTCCCCCTTCGTGACCTTTGCCTTAAGGGTGCGCTTCGCCCCCTCTTCGAGACGCAGCGAGATGTTCTCGTCGGCCCCGGCGCAGGTGGGCATGGAGATGGCCGAAAGGGTGGTGAGGGAGGAATCGTCGAAGATCGTCTGACCGAAATTGAAGAACCGGTCGGGACGGCCGACAAAGCAGAACGACAGCGCGAAAGCCGCGAGGTTCAGGAGAGCTTTTCTGTGCTTTAAATAGAATTTCAATCCGCACGTCCACAGATCGGGTTTCGCAAAAGACAGCCTGCCGGGTGAAAAGCTTACCCGGAAGGTGGTGGTTTATGTTACGCATGGGAGGGGAAAGATTCAACCTTCGGAGGAATTTTTACCGGTCAAGGAGTTTCGGAGCCCCCGCTCCGGGGGGAACGCGGATTGTTTTTTCGCCGCTGACAAGGACTTTTCCGGGCGACGCCCCCTTGACCCTTTTCACCCTCGCCGCCTCGACGTACATCACGTCCACCGCCCCCTCGGCGGCGAACCGGGAGCGCAGAGCGGCGATTCCCGCCGCCTCGACAAGGGTTCTCTCGGGGACTTTCCCTTCTTTTCCGGGCTTCGCGATCAGGACATGCGCGCCCGCCCCATCCCTCGCGTGGAGCCAGATGTCCCAGTCCCTCGCCTCGCGAAGGAGGCGCATGTTCTCCGGCCCGTTTCTCCCGGCGAGTATCATTACGCCGTCGGAGGAGCGGTAGCGCAGGAAGGGGCGGGAAACCTCTTTTTTGGATTTCCTTTTCGCGCACGCAGGTTCCTCCGGGGGAATCCCTTCGAGTTCGCTCTGCGCGGCGAGGAGCCTTTCGCCCGCGATTTTAACCGCCCTCTTGGCCTTGGCGGCCTTTTTGTAGAGGAGTTCGAGGTTCGCGCCGGGAGTCTTGGCGGGGTCCAGCGGAATAATCTCCTTCCGACCGTCGCTCCCCTCTATCTCCACACTCTCCATCCCCTTTTTGACCCTTCCCAGCGCGCCGGAGAGGAGGTCGGCCTTCCTTCTCAACTCTTCGGAGTCTCCCGCCCGGAGAAGGTCGGCGCTGATATTCTCGATCCGCTTTCGCACCTTCTTTTCCCAGCGCTTGCGGACCAGCCCGGCTCCGGAAACTTCCACGGGCGAAGCGCCGGAGAGAAGCGCCCCGGCGTCCGTCAGGAATTTTTGGTCTTCCGCTTTGTCCCTCCCGGCTTCGACGCCGGGGTTTGACTCCGGCGGGAGCGGGAACTTCTCGCCGTGCTTCACCGGATAGCCGCTCTTTCCCGGCTTGGTCGAGGCGCGTACGAACCCTTCGGAGTCGAGCGCGAGAATTGCCGGGGTTTTGTCGGAGAGGTCGAGGACGAGGTAAAAGGGCTTTGATTTCGCGACGAAGGAGAATACGAGGAGATTTCGCGCTTCGTCGGCGGCAGCGCCCACGAGGGTGCCGCCTTCGAGGTGGGCGCGAAGGTAGGATAGGAGCGCACGCGGCCGCTGGGCGCTTTGCTGCCTCGCCTCCACGATTCCGAAACCGCTTTTTCCGGGTGCGGCGCAAAGGAGGCAGAGAAAGTTCTTCTGCCCGGCCCGAATCCGCATCGCGACCCTCTCCTCCTCGTCCTGCCACACCTTCTGGACCCAGCCGGGAATAAGGAGGCTCCGGATTGCGAGCGCCGTTCGCGCCAGCTCTTTTTTCGCCAAGGAGTCTCCTACCAGCCGGAGAGGAGATAGCGCGCGGGGGAGGCGGTGAGGGGCGCGGCAACGTTTCCGACCGCGTCGGCGTCCTCGCTGCCGAGAAGGAGCGGCAAAACTCCGTCCCTCTTTCTCTTCCACCGCTCCAGCCTCGGGTTTTCTCCGAGGCCCGCGAGGGTTCCCGCCGCTCTCACGGCAGCGTCAAAGCCGCCGAGTTCGTCCACGAGGCCCAGCCCGAGCGCCTGCCTGCCGGAGTAGATTCTGCCGTCGGCGAGGGCAAGCACCTTCGCCCTGTCCATCTTCCTGCCCTCGGCCACAACGTCCACGAACTGCGCGAAGAGGTCGTCCACCACCGACTGCATGACCGCCTTTTCCGCGTCGGTCATCTGCCTCATCGGAGAGCCGGTATCCTTGAAGGGGCCGCTCTTGAGGGTTCGGGTGCGCATACCTATCTTGTCGAGGAGGACCTCGTACTCGGGGAACTGCATGATGACGCCGATGGAGCCGGTGATGGAGCCGGGGTCGGCTATGATCCTCGTCGCGGGGGCGGAGAGGTAGTAGCCGCCGGAAGCCGCGACCGCCCCGAAGGAGGCGATCACCGGCTTTGCCTCTGCCGTGCGCTTGACGGCGTCGCGTATCTCCTGCGAGGGGGCGATAACCCCGCCGGGCGAGATTACCCGCACGATTACCGCCTTGACGTCGGAGTTCTCGCGGAAATAGTCGAGCGCCTTCACCGACTCCTCGGCGTCGGCAATAAAGCCGGAGACCTTCAGCACCCCGACCCTGTCTCCCAGTGGAGGCGGCTCGGAGCCGGAGAAGTGGGAAATCGTCGCCAGTATCCCTACGATTGCCATAACCCAGAAGAGCACCTTGAAGATAAAGCGCATAAACGAACCTCCGCCGGTCGCCGCCGGGCAAAAAAGCAGCAAAAGAAAAAGCCGGAGCCACTATCGGCTCCGGCTTTCATTTTAATACGTTAAGGGTTTTTTGGAAGATTATTCGGCTTCCTTGCCCTTTTTGGCCTTCGCCGCCATCAGCTTGTCGCCGAGGGTAGCGCTCGAACGGGCGGCCATTTCCTTGTTCGCCGTATCGAGGGCTATCTTCTGCGCGCGCACTTCGGCGTTTTCGATCGCCTTCATGGAGAGGCTTATCTTGCGCTCCTCCTGATCGATTGAGAGCACCTCGGCGGTGATGAGCTGGCCGGGCTGCATCTTCGACGCCACCTCGGCGGCCTTGTCGCCCGCCACTTCGGTGATGTGGACGAGCCCCTCGATGCCGGGTTCGAGCTCTACGAAGACGCCGAAATCGGCGACGTTCGTGACCTTGCCCTCGACGATCGAGCCGACGCGGTACTTGCTGGCGATGCCGGTCCACGGATCGGGCTCAAGCTGCTTGATGCCCAGGCTGAAACGCTCCTGATCCTTGTCGATCTTGAGGACGACCGCTTCCACCTCGTCGCCGACGTTGAAGAGCCCGGCGGGGTGGGTGATGCGCTTGGTCCAGGAGATGTCACTGACGTGGATGAGGCCGTCGATGCCGTCCTCGACGCCCAGAAAAACGCCGAAATCGGTGATGTTGCGGATCTTTCCGCGAACGACGGTGCCCACCGGGTATCTGTCTTCGAGAATCTCCCAGGGGTTGGGCTCGCACTGCTTCATGCCGAGAGAGATGCGCTTTCTCTCGGTGTCGAGGTTGAGGACCATGACCTCGACCTCTTCGCCGATGGTGACCTTCTCGCTCGGGTGGGAGATGCGCTTGGTCCAGCTCATCTCGGAGATGTGGACGAGCCCCTCGATCCCCTTCTGGAGTTCGACGAAGCAGCCGTAATCGGTGATGGAGACGACCTTGCCCTTGACCTTCGCGCCGATCGGGTACTTCTCCCCGGCGCTCTGCCAGGGGTCGGATTCGAGCTGCTTGAGGCCGAGGCTGACGCGCTCGCGGTTCGGGTCGTAGGAGAGGACCTTCACCTTTATCTCGTCGCCGATGTGGAGAATTTCGCTCGGGTGGTTGACCCTGCCCCAGCTCATGTCGGTGACGTGGAGGAGGCCGTCGATGCCGCCGAGATCTATAAACGCGCCGTAATCGGTAATATTCTTGACGATGCCTTCGAGCACCTCGCCTTCCGCAAGTCTTTCGAGGGTGTTCTTGCGCATCGACTCGCGCTCTTTTTCGAGAATGACCCTGCGGGAAAGTACGATATTGCCGCGGCGGCGGTTGAACTTGATGATCTTGAAGTCGAAGGTTTCGCCGATGAGCTTTTCGAGCTGGCGTACGGGGCGGAGCGCGACCTGGCTTCCCGGAAGGAAGGCGCGGACGCCGATATCGACCGAAAGGCCGCCCTTGATGCGGGCGATGATGCGGCCCTCGACGGTCTCGTCGTTCTCGGCGGCCTGGCTGATGCGATCCCAGATGCGGATCTTGTCGGCCTTGTCCTTGGAGAGAACCACCATGCCGTCTTCGTTCTCAAGGCGCTCGACAAGAACTTCGACCTTATCGCCTTCCTTGAGGGTTACCTTGCCTTCGATGTCGCGGAACTCGCTTAAGGCCACGAGACCTTCGGACTTGTACCCGATGTCGATGACCGCGAAGTCGCTGGAGACCTTGATAACGGTACCGGTGGCGACCTTGCCTTCAAGGGGTACGTTTTCGCTCTCTTCGAGGAGTTTGCCGAAGTCGAGAGATTCTTCGGGAAAATTGTTGAAATCTTTGCTCATTTTTTAATGGTCCTCCCTGGAAGTAAATTAGGCCGCGAACGTCCAGGAACCGTCCTCCGGCACAGAAGGCGGGAACTTTAACATGGGAAGGGGGGGAAGGACAAAGGAAAACAGCTTCCGGCTGGAGATTTTCTCCAAGGGATGCTTGTTGTTTTTGTGATTGGAAAGGGAGTTGCGCAGGCCGCGATTGAACGAAGCGAAAATCCGGCGAATATCTCTATGTAAGGCGGGCCCGGCTCGCAGGATTTGCCGGCAAAAAAGGGCGTCCCCGTTTGGAGACGCCCTTTTCGCTTAATGGTTGCGGAAATTACTGGGCGGCTTTTTCCACCTTCACGTCGGCGTCTTCGATGATGAGGTCGTAACGGTAGCCCATCCCGAAGTCCTTGTCCTTGATGAGCTTGCCGGAGACGACGACGATGTCGCCCTTGTTGGCGTCGCCCGCCGTGGTGAGGGTGAGGTCGTTTTCCTTGTCCTTGCCGGTGCCGTCCTGGATGTGGATCCAGTTCTTGCCCATGATGCCCCGGCTGACCTTGACAACCTGCCCGCGCAGTTTAACATCTTTGTTGGCCAGGTCGTTCTTCTTGGAGAAAACCTCGCCGATGGAGAAGCCGCCCTGCATCTTGGACACGCCCGAGACGGCCTGGGCGGCGACGACGGTGCGCCCCTCGGCGAGGTTCGCGTTGGCGCCTCCGGCGGGCATGGGAGAGCCGGAGGGAATAATCGCGCCGGCGAAATAGAGCATGTCGAAGGTTCTGTTAAGGGTCTTGGAGGTGTAGCCCGGCATCGGCTGGGCGCCCTCGACTCTTACCACCTCACCCTTGTTCAGCGCCACCTGGGGCGCGGCGACCCAATCCTGCTTGCCGTTGCCGGAATCGAGCAGAACGTAGGTGTAGCCGCCCGAGTCCATCGTCTCCATGACGGTGCCGATGCTGGGAAGGCCTGCGGGGGCAGCGCCCATGGGAGCGGGCGCGCCTGCGGGGGGCTGTCCCCAGCTTCCGGCGTCGGTCTTTGTCTCGGTGGGAGCGGGGGCGGTCTGCGAAGTGCCGGAACCACCCGAGCAGGCCGTCAAAAGAGCGGCAATCGCAACAAACAGTAAAACCAGCCTGGCGGTTTTCATCTTGATCTTTCTCCTTATTTTTCCCTTTTCCAGGGGAATTAATCGTGTCATTTGATCCGAGGCCATATACTATACAAAATAGTGTTCGTCAATTCTAGGAGGATGTTTAAAAACTATAGCGGGCTCCGTTCTTCGCCGCGATTCGCTTCTCGCTTGCCTGACACACACGTTTTTTAACACCCTCCCGGGTTGGGCGGGAAATATAAACGGATATTTGACTCGCGCCGCCTCCACTGCCATAATTGGCCAACATAAAAATTCCCGTTGTTTTTCGCGGGGTTCCTGAGTGGAATGATTATGAAATTCTTGGAAAATCTCGGGGAGATCTGCCTTTTTTATCTGAACATGGCCGGCAGAATGACGATTTTTCTCGGCCAGTGCCTCTGGGCCTCCGTAAAACCGCCTTACGCCTGGCGCTCGATTCTCGGCCAGCTCAACTTTATCGGCGCCCGCTCCCTCTTCGTAATAATCTTCACCGGACTCTTCACGGGGATGGTTCTCGGACTCCAGGGCTACCATCTCCTGAGCAAATACGGCTCGGTAAGCGCCCTTGGCGCGGGAGTCGGAAACGGCCTCGTCCGCGAACTCGGCCCGGTCCTCACCGCTCTTATGATTATCGGCCGCGCCGGTTCCTCGATGTGCGCCGAAATAGGCATAATGCGAAATTCCGAGCAGATCGACGCCCTCGAATGCATGGCCATCGATCCAATCAAATACCTCCTGGCTCCCAAATATGTTGCATGCGTTATTTCAACTTTTTTGCTGAGCTTCGTATTTGACGTGGTAGGCATCTTCGGGGGTTACATCGTCGCCGTCACTCTCAGCGACGTAAGCCAGGGAAGCTACTTCGAGGGGATGTACGATTCCGTGGTTTTCGCGGACATTAAAATGGGGATGTTCAAGGCCCTGGCCTTCGGGCTCCTGACCGTCTGGGTATCCACCTCGAAAGGTTATTACGTCCACAAAGAGAGGCTCGGCGGCTTCGGCGCGGAGGGTGTCAGCCGCGCGACGACAAACGCCGTCGTCCTCGCCTCCGTAGGCGTGCTCGTCTGGGATTACCTCATCAGCGCCTTAATGATCTAGTGTCCGGTACGGTTAGCAGGAGAATCCCGTGAACGTCATAGAATTGCAGGGCGTAACCAAAAGTTTCGGCAGCCAGGTGGTTCTCGAAAACCTGGATCTGGGGGTAAGCGAGGGCAAGACTCTCGTCATCGTCGGCGCGTCGGGTCAGGGCAAGAGCGTAATATTGAAGCACATGCTCGGACTCGTCACCCCCGACTCCGGCAAGGTGATGGTCCTCGGAAAAGACGTCGCCCGCCTGGGGAGGGCCGAGCTCACCGAAGTGAGGAAGAATTTCGGCGTCCTCTTCCAGAACGCGGCGCTTCTCGACTCCATGAATATCTTCGACAATATCGCCCTGCCGCTACGGGAGCGCACAGGGCTTTCCGAGAGCAAGATCGCCGCCAGGGTCGGGGAACTGCTGGAGATGATGGATCTGCCCGATTCCTCGGAGAAATTCCCGGAGCAGCTTTCCGGCGGAATGAAAAAAAGGGCGGGGCTCGCCAGGGCGCTGGCCCTGAACCCCAAGATCGTCTTTTTCGACGAGCCGACCACGGGGCTCGATATACTCAAGGCGAACGAAGTTTACAGACTTTTCCACAAAGCGCAGAAGGAATTGGGATATACTGCGGTCATCGTCAGCCACGACGTTCCCAAGATCTTCAAACTGGCCGACAAGGTCGCCCTGCTGGCGGAGTGCAAAATCCAGGTATGCCTCCCCCCCGAGCAGTTCCAGAGGAGCGAGAATGCGCACGTGCGCTCCTTTGTGGAGATTACGATGGGACCTGTCTATTCGAGCAGCAGCGAGGAGGTTTAGTACTCCATGAGAAAGTTAAACGTAGAGACGTGGGTGGGGCTCTTCGTCATCATAGGCTTCGCCTGTTTTTCCTTTATCGCCATCAAACTCGGCGACGTCGAGGTGCTCAGCACGGACAAGTACCTGCTCTCGGCGAGGTTCGCCTCGGTATCCGGCCTGAAGGAGGGAGCCCCGGTGGAACTGGCGGGGGTGAAAGTGGGAACCGTCAAGACTATAGACATCGACCCCAAGGAATTTGAAGCGACGGTTGTCTTTTCGGTGGAAAAAAGGGTGAACCTCCCCTCGGACTCCATCGCCTCGATCCGCACCGCCGGGATAATCGGAGACAAGTTCATCAAGCTGACCCCCGGCGGACAGGATTCCTCTTTAACGGAGGGGTCCGAGATCACCGAGACTGAAAGCGCCATCATCCTCGAAGAACTGATCAGCAAGTACATGTTTGAAAGCGATTGATGATTCGGCGCAAAAACCTTTTTCTTTTTCTCTTTATAATTGCTTCCCTGGCTCTGGCTGGCTGCGCTTCGGGGAAAAAATCCTCCCGTTGCGACAACCCCGGGCCCCTTTCGGCCCAGCAAAGTCCGGCCCCGGCCGACGAAGGCGTAGCTGCGCCGCAGGGCGACGAGGGCGATTTTGAAGATCCCTTCGCCAGCAAGGAGGAGGATTCCGGCGAATACGCCAACGACATACACGACCCCATAGAGCCTCTGAACCGTGTGTTTTTCGCCTTCAACGACAAGTTTTATTTTTACGTGGCCAAGCCCATAGCCAAAGGGTGGCGAAAAGCGATGCCGGAGAAAGCGAGAATCGGCATAGGCAACGTGATGACCAACTTCCTGATGCCGATAAGGCTGGTGAACAACATCCTGCAGTTCGACATCCTCGGCGCTGGCGAGGAGATTACCAGGTTTCTGGCGAATTCGACGGTCGGCCTCGGAGGGTGGTTCGATCTGGCGGCCAAAAACGGCCTTCCCCTCGATGAGGAGGATTTCGGCCAGACGCTCGGGGAATACGGCGTGGGCCACGGCTTTTACCTGGTCGTCCCTTTCCTCGGGCCCTCCAGCCTTCGCGACACGGTGGGCGATTCTCTGGATTTCTACCTCCATCCGTTCAATTACGCCGTTGTCGAGGGCAACCCGGGCGAAGAGATAATCGCCCTCAAGGCGGCCAAAATAGAAAACACTCTTAGCCTTGACAAAGACACATATGAGAAAGTAGTAAAAGAATCGATAGACCCCTACCTTTTCATGAGGAACGCCTATTTTCAGCTTCGTGAAAGCTGTCAGAAGAAGTGACCGAGGCAAGGATGACCATGCGCCCCAAAAAACTGCTCGCAATCGCCGTTCTTCTGATCTTCGCGGCCTCTTCCTCCTTCGCGGCGCCCTCGCCCACCGAGTCGATGAAATCCACCATCGATTTCGTCATCGCGACCCTGGCCGACAAATCCAAACCGAAATCGGCGAGAAGGGCGATCGTCATCGAGAAGGTGCGCTCGAAGTTCGATTTCAACACCATGAGCCAGTTCGTCCTCTCCACCACGTGGAGAAAGGTCAACGAAACCCAGAAGAAGGCGTTTATAGAGAAGTTCAGCTCCACCCTCGAACAGACCTACGCCAGCAGGATAGAGGAGTATTCGAGCGAGACTGTCAAGTACCTCGGCGAAGAGATACGCGGCGACAAGGCGAAGCTCGACACCGCGATAATTTCGCAGGGCAAGGACATTCCCATCACTTACAAGCTGCTTTTGGCGGGGGATAACTGGCTCATCTACGACGTGGTGATCGAGGGAGTGAGCCTCGCCCGGAATTACAACGCGACCTACGGAGAGATAATCCACAAGGAGGGGTTCGACAACCTCCTCAGGAGGATGGACGAAAAGCTGGCGCAAAGGGCCGAGGAAAAGAAAAAATGACCTCCGGAGTCTGCGCCTCCCACCCGCTGCTGGCGGAATTGACCGGCGAGGAACAAAAAGTCGCCGGTCTTTGCCTCAAAGAGTTCAGCCTGAAGGCGGGGGAGCCGATCTGGTGCGAGGGGCAGGAAGCGGACTACGTTCTTTTCATCGTCGAAGGCGAGGTGGAACTCCTCAAGGAAACCGAATTCGCGGGGAGCCGCTTCGTCATCGGCCTCCTCGGCGCGGGGTCCGCCATCGGCGAGGAAGCTCTGGTTTCTGATGGCCCGAAGAGGCCGGAATCGGCGCTTTCCGCGACCGACTCCCGGTTTCTGACCCTGAGCCGCGTTGATCTGGAGAAGCTCTCCGCCGAAAATCCCAAAGCCGCTCTCTCCATCGTCACCAGACTCCTCGGCCTCTCCTCACTCCGCTTGTCCCACGCCTACAAGCGCCTGGCGGCCATCTTCTAGGAAGCCTGTCCGGGGATTACTCCTTTTCCTTACCCTTCAGCGCCTTGTCGTAAAAAGTGTCCGGGTGAAATTCCGCCCCGGCGTCCCACCATACCTTGTGGTAATCCTTGTAGTGCTTCTGGGAATCTTTGGCGTGGCAGTCGCCGCAGACGCTGTATTCGAGCTGCCGCAGGTCTCCCAGCTTGAGGAACTTTCCGTCCGTGTTTCTCGCCTCTCCGGGGGCGAATTCATCCGGCAGATTGAACTTGTGCGGATCGTGGCAGCTTATGCACTGTAGCGAGCCGTCGCCGACCACCGCGCCGGAGGTGTCGTAAAGGGGGATTATCGGCTCGGAGCCTGTGCGGAGCGGCCAGGGGTCTATAAGGAACATGGGCCACTGGAGAAAGATTGTCCCGCGCTCGGTGTAAGCCTCCTCGGCGTCTCTCATGTGAAACTGCATCAGCTGGGGGGAACCCTTGGGCTGTTTGGCCTTGGCGTGGCAGGAGCGGCAGAGGCGGTTCGGCCTGTAGTTGCCCTCCGGATAGGGAGGGAGCCCCCAGAGAAATTGATTCGAGGTCGCCTTGTGGGTCTTGTGGCAGGGGCCGCAGGGCGCGTTTTCGCTGGTTTCCGCCATATTGTGAGGGCTCGGCAGGAGAGAAAGCTTGTCCTCGTGGCAGGAGCCGCAAAGAGCGCCGCCCGAAACGGGAAGGCGGAGGAAATTCCCGAGAACCTCTCCCTCCACTCCCCCCGAGCCGTGGATGTCGTGGCAGCTTGTGCAGACCACGAGTTTGCCGCCCTTTCGGCCCCAGGGGTCGTAAAGCATCGTGCTCGGCAGGGTTTCCTTTTTTATCGATACGTTGACGGGGTGCGAGCGCATGCCGTGGTAGGGGGAGGCCTCGATGGACTGGTAGCTGTGGCAGGAGGCGTTCATGCACTTGCGGTCGTTCCACGAACCCACGCCAGAGACGCGAAGCTCCCATACCGGGGGCCTTTCGCCCTCTTTGGAATGTACGGGGTGGCAGGAAAGGCAGACTTTTTTTGCGCCCCGGCTCATGGGATCGTGGGAGGAGCCCAATATCGCGGCCTTGCTCTGATGGCACCCCGCGCAAAGCCCTTTCGCCTCGTCGGGGTTCCTCCTGAGGGATTTTTTGTCATCTCCCGAGTGGAGGTCGTGGCAGGTCGGGCAGCTTATGAAACCCCTTGCGTCGCGCGAGCCGTCGACCGCGAAGAGCGGCAGGGGCACCGTTATATCCTTCCACGGAGGAGCACCCAGCATCGAGTGGGAGGGCGAGGACTTCATGGCCTTGCCGTGGCAGGCGCGGCAGAAAAGCTCGTTGGGGTCTCCGGCTTTCGTCTGCCCCTTCATCAGGGGGGTTTTCACGTGCGGAGGATGGCAGGGAAGGCACCTGTCGCCCTTCCCTTCCTTTCCCCCGAGCTTTGCCCCGAAAATCTCCGGCTTGTTCCCGTCGTGAACGTTTTTCACTATGGATTTCTTTTCCGGGTGGCAAGCCTTGCAGAGCCCTTCCCCGTCTTTTGCCCGGACGAAGTTCTTA
Source organism: bacterium (assembly GCA_004322275.1). NCBI lineage: Bacteria > bacterium. Next base: position 76,824 of record SCTA01000014.1, on the reverse strand, counting down.
TGTTCGCCGTGAGGGTCATGGCAGGTCGGACAGTCTATCGCGCCCGCGGGCGCGGCCTTCCCGAAACGGTCGAAAAGGGGAAAGTCCTCCGGCGGCGCGGCAAGCAGGGTTTTGCCCTTATGGTCCGCCAGAGGAGTGTCTTCGTGGCATCCCTTGCAACTGACTCCCGGGGGCTCGCTGCCGTGTATCTCGTGGCAGACCTCGCAACCTCCCCCGGCGTGCTTCGGGGCTTTTGACTGTTCGGGGTGGCACTCCATGCACCTTGCGAGGGGCTTTTTCGCAACGTCGTGGGTGAAATGGCAGGACCGGCAGGAGAGTATCGCATGGCCCTTGTCTTTGTCCGTCGTTGCGTTTTTGTTTTCGATCCTTAATGCCTGATCCCTTTCGAGATATACCCCCACAGGGTGAGTCCCCCCCATGCGCCCCGCCGGTGAAAAGGGATTTTGCTGCAAGTGGCAGTAGAGGCATGAGATTTCGGAGCTTCTGGAAAGCAGCGAGGGGCTTTGGGCGCCGTGCGTGACGTGGCAGGTAGGGCACTGGAGAGCGCCGTCCTCGGTCACGGCGAACCCCTTTTCGCGAATGTAGAGGCGCATCCCCTCCGGTACGACGGCGGAGGGGCCGTGGCGGCCCATGCTGGCGGAGTGGCACCCGGCGCACATGTTCGCGCCGACGTTCATCGTCTTTAGAAATTTATATGGCTTGCCGACGGGCTTGACCGGGTTGTGTATCGAGTGGCACTCACCGCAGACTTCCGATTTCGAGGGGTGATTGCCCGCTCCGGTCTTGTCTTCGTGGCAGCGGACGCAGGAAAAGCGCTTCGCGTCCTGTGCCCCATCCTTTCCTTTGTGAAGAGGGTGGCACTCGCTGCAGGAGGTCATCTTGTCCGGCGTCATCCCGGTAACGGTGAGTCCCGAGTGGCAGGAGAGGCAGATATCCTCCGCTCCGGCAGACCCGGTTTCGGAGGGAATTATTAGAAGTTTGGGGCCGGCGGAGCCGTGCGCCTTGTGGCAGGTCCTGCACCCTATCTTGCCGCCCGCACCGACGAGACCTCCGGCTTTTTTTACTGCCGCCGCCTGCTTTTCGTTCAGGGGCGCTCCGCCGTGCAGATGGCCGACCTCGTCGTGGCACCCTTCGCAGACGCTGTTCAAAGGTTCGGGGGCGCGCATCCATTCTCCCGCCGCAGTTACCTTTCCGTGGGCGGTGTGACAGGTGCCGCACTCCACCCTCCCCTGATAGAGGGGGAAGCCCTTAACCGCCTTTGAGGCGGCGACTCCGGTGGGGTGCTGCCCCCCGCCCTGAAGTATGCCGCGGCTGTCCGTTACGGTTCCGTTGTGGCAGGACCAGCAGACGAACTCCCTGGCCGATTCGTTACCTTCCTTTACGCCCGCCGCGCCCGAGAGCATACGGTAAGCGGCCGGGTCTCTGCCCGGATGGCAAAGAACGCAAGGCAGGTCCCCGGCGGGCCCCCCGGGCGCGACCGCTCCGGCGGCGGCGGGAATAAGAAGCGAAAGGAGGGCGAGCGCCCGGACTATTTTCCGGATGGCGAAGCCTCCCTCTTGAAAAGCAGAAAAGAGCCGCGCACCTCTCCCTCGGGTGTCGTATAGGGTATGCTGCTCACCAGTTCCCACCCCTCCGCCCCGGCGCGCTGCACCTTTTCAAGGTCCAGCCCCTCGCGCGGAAAGCCGCCGAACTGCTCGGGGTTGTGTACGAAGATCTGGCCGTATTCCCATCGTTTGTTCATCTGCCGAACTCCTTTAACCAACCGATCTTGCCGGAACGCGCCTCCAGGGCGAAAACGCCCCTGTTCGACAGGTTGTCGGTGCATATTCTCAAGGGTTCATCGAAATTCTTCTCACCGGAAAACTCCAGGTCCCACACGCTGCCCGAGGTCTTGAGGCGCGCCAGCCCGCCGGTGAGGCCGTCGCTGACGAGAACCGCACCGTCGCTTCCGACGGCGATTCCCGTGGGCCGGGTCATCCCGGTGCCGGTGAGGTCGTAGACCTGCTCCTTTTGCCCGGTGCTGCGGAAGCGGACGATGGAGGGGCCCATAGGATCGGTCACGAAAGCCTCCCCCAGCCCGGAAAGCGCCACCGAGTAAGGCGAGCGGAGAAACTCGGTCCCTTCCGCCTCGCCGAGCAGCATTCCGTCATAGGCGAAAAAGAGAACTCCGACGGGTTTTCTAAAAACCAGCCAGAGCATGCCGTTGCCCGCCGCCGCGCCCGAAAGCCCGCTCATGGCGCGGGGCAGTTTCAGCTTGCGCTGGGTTTTATCGGATTCCCCCATGCGCCAGGAGGAGAGGAAGTAATCCTCCCCCTTGCGGCTGACCACCAGCAAAAGGCCGGTCTCGTCTCCCGCTATCGCCGAAGCCGACTCGACTCCCGGCAGAAATTGCCACTTCTCGACCCTGCTCCCCTCGAACTTTCCGACCCGTACCCTGCCCCCTGCGTCGAGCACCGCCAGCCCTTCCTCTGCGCCGTACAGGGAGGCGACGCCGAGCATCGTCGCGGCGGGAAGGCCCGAGGCCGCGCTTTGTCCGGCGGCGGCGGGTGAGGACAGCGCGAGGAGGGCGAGAAGAAGCAAAGAGGCGAAGCGAGCCATCAATTCCCCTCGAGGTATCTGAAAACCGAGAGATCTTCGAGCACCCGGAGTTTCGCCCCGTAGTAATTTCCGGTGAGAAGGGGGCTGCCCCTCTTGTGGCACTCCTCGCACCGCTTGCCCAGAGTGATTTTTGTCACTCCGGGGTCATTTTCAGTAAGGGGCTCAACGCCTCTCGCCAGTGCGAGCTTTCCGTCCTTGAGTTTTATTATGCTCGCGCCGGAGGCTGCCAGATGGCAGACGGAGCAGTCGAGGGCCTTTATATGGAGATTCAAAAAAGCCCGCAGCCTCACGTTTTCTTTGTGGGGCGGCTGGGCGCCCCCCGCTTCGACGCCGTGGCGGTCGTGGACGTGAAAACTTCCGACGGACGCCGCCTCCGCGCCCTTAATCTCGACGGGTTTCGCCTTTGCGGGAATCGAGACGAAAAGGTACGCCGTAGCGCAGAGGGACAAAAAACCGGCGACGCTGACAAACGGCTTAAGCGGGCTTTTCATTGCGCGCCCCCCTTCTTTTTCATCTCGCCGATAAGCTCCCTCGCCTTGCCCGAGGCCGGGCCGAAGGGGTCCTGCGTCAGGAACTTTTCGAGGACTATGGCCGAGCGTTTGAAATCGCCGCTCTTGTAGAGAACCACGCCGAGGTTGTAGAGAGCCTGGGAGTAGCCGGGGTAGAGTTCGAGGGCCTTGAGGAAGTGATAGCAGGCGACCTTGTACTGCCCCTCGCGCGCCGCCTCGTTGCCCTTTTCAAGGAGGCTCTCGACGGTGACCTCCTCCTCTTCGGTCTCTTTCGGGGGCTCCAGACCCGCCGTAATCTCTTCGATAATCCCGCGCGCCCAGTCCGGCCTGACCCGCAGCGCCCGTTCAAAGGGTATCTTCCCGGTTATGAAGGAGCCGTTGAACCAGAGGTTACCCGGCTGGAGGAGGGCGAAATAGAGGTGCCAGATGAGCGGCAGCAGTATCAGGAGGCCCAGCGCCGAGTGGAGCGTCGCCGACCCCATCACCCCGGAGGGACCGAGAAGCCCCGAGAAGCGAGAGGGATGGCCGACAACGTAGCCGGTAAACACCATAACCGGAGCAGCCAGCACAAAAGCGGCGTAAGAGAAGCGCTCGCGGTAGTTAAAGCGCCCGCGCTCCGGCGGGGCTCCCGCTCCGAAGCCTCCGGCGACGCCCCGAAACATTGCCTTCGCATCGCTTGTTCCCGGCAAAAGCCCCCAGGGGTTTCGCCCCTCAAGCCACTCGATGGTAACCCTCGAAAAGTGGAAAACCCATACCAAAAGGGCGGTTATGCCGGCCGCGCCGTGGGCGAAGCCGAAGGAGGAGGGGTCCACGGAGGAAAGGCCGGGGAACTGGAGGAAGGGACCCGTGGCGAGGGCCATGACTACCGCCGCCATGGCGAAAAAGTGGAGCATCAGGTCTATCTGGTCGAGAACCTCCACCTTTTGCGGAGTTTTAACGCCCTCCGGCGTGGCGGGCTCCTCATACCTGAGGGAGTGAGCGAGGAAAACGACCGCCAGCAGCCCCAGCAGCCCCAGAAAGAGGAGCTTTACCCCGCCCCACGGCTTTGGCGGCGTCTGGGCCGCGTGAGTGAAGAAGAGGCCGAATTTGGGGTTCTCGTTGGGGTGGCACCCCTCCTTCATGCAGGAACTGCGGGCGCTTTCGGATTCCTCCACTCCGTGATGGCCGTGGCAGGAGTCGCAGTCGGGGGCGCGGTTCTCGGCGGCGGCCCTTCCGTGCCCCCTTCTGGCGAGGTCTCCGGGGGTGGAGGGATAGATAGCGGCGGCGGGCTCCAGATTTTCGTGGCAACCCCGGCAGAGCGGCCCGGAATCGGGCTTTCTTCTGGCCGGACCGCCGTCGTGGCACCCGATGCAGCTCGGCCGGTCCTTGCGGGAGTGAACCCCTCCGGCGTCGGTTTCCCAGATGACGGCGTGGGTCAGTTCTCTGGCGTGGCAGGGAAGGTCGCAGCGCACCTCCATCTCGGGCAGATGGGGAAAGGAGCCTACTTTTTTATGGCAGTCGGAGCAGGAGAGCCTGCCGTGCAGGGAGGCCTCGTACTCCTCCTGATGAATCCAGAGAGACTTTTCGCCGACGGCTATGCCCGGAACGTTATGGCATTCGACGCAGGTCTCCAGGGCGCGCGCTTCCGCCGCCCCCAGAAAGACGAGGAACACCCCGAGCGCCAGCCCAAGGCGCTTAATCGATATCGATGGTGAAATAAACGTCAACATGAACGTCCGCTTCGACTTCCTCGAAAGGCCACTTTTCGACCTCGCTCCTGACCGCATCGACAAAGAGGGCGAAGTGTTCCTGCGCCTCGCTCGTCGCGGGGGTCTTTATCTCTCTTTTTATGATCCTTCCCAGGCTGTCCGTCTTTACCCGGTAGTAGACCCTGCAAACGCCTTCCTTGAAATTCTTCTTCTTTACCTTGACCGCGTCGGGGTAACGGAGGGGAAGCGGGCTTCTCTGGAGCTTCGTCGGCGGATAGGTGTTGACCACCACCCGTATACGCGAATCGAGTATCCGGTCTTCGTCCTCCCCCCTCTCGGGAGGGGGCGGGGGAGGTCTGTTTACCGCGACGGGTTCCGCCTTGGGCGCGTCCCACTCCTGGCCTTTTTTCTTTTCGATCTCCGCTCCCTTTGAAGCGATCTCCCCCATCAAATTCTCCCACTGGCCGCTGTTTCCGGCCGCGTGGGCGACTTCCGCCTCGCCCTTGAGCGCCCCGCCGGACTTTTCAACCTTCCTCGGGGCCTCGGCGACGCTCTGGTGGCTAGTGACCGACCTCGTGGAAGGAGCGTTCGAGGACTCCTGCGACACCGAGGATTCTATCCCCGTCGAATTTCCCATGAGCGGGGCGGGAACCGGCGTGGTGCTCGGCGGAGGCGCGGTTTTTCCCTCGTCGGGCGCCTCTACCTCCTTCGGCGCGCCTGTGGGCGGCGGCGGCTGAAACACCTCCCTGTAGGGTTTGGCGATAATTGTCCTTCGCAGGTTTTCCATGACGGGACGGTAATGAATCCTCGGCCCCCAGAAGATAAGGGCATGCACGAAAAGCGCGAGTAGAAGCCCTATTGCGAGCGCGAAGCGTCTCTTTCGCTTTTCGCGCTTTCGCTCCAGCTCGCTTTCAAGCATTACAGGCCGTTCTCCCCGATTTCCGCGAGGGTGGGCAAGGCGACGTCGTTGACGCCCGCCTTTATCAGCTCGTCCATTATATCGGCGACGGTGCCGTAGCTTACGTGCCTGTCACCCCTCACTACGACGGTGCGCGAAGGATTTATCGCCCGTTTGGATCTTACGTAAGCGCCAAGATCGGATAGCGCTATCTGGTTTCCGTCGGTGTATATCTTCCCTTCGCGGCTCACCGAGATTATCAGTTCGCGAAGAGAGACTTTTTCGGAGACCTCGGTCTGGGGAAGCTCTACGTTCAGCCCCCTGTCTACCGCCAGAACCGTCGAGACGATAAAGAAGATGATGAGCAGAAAGGTTATGTCCGCCATCGAGGCGGTCGGTATCGGCTCGTCGTCCTCGAAGCGGCGCCTCTTAAATTTCAAGGTACTGACCCCCTATTTCGTCGTGGGAGAGCTTTCTCGCCTGCTTTTCCTCGGCGGCCTCTATCGCGTCGAGGATGCGTATTGAAGATTCTTCCATCTGCTGGACGAACTTGTTGACCATGCTTATCAGCATGGAGTGAGCGAAAAAGACCGGCATCGCTATCGCGAGGCCCGCGGCGGTGGTTATGAGCGCCTCGGAGATGCCGTTGGCGACGGCGGCGGGGTCGCTTGCGCCGACGTTGGCCATGGCGGCGAAGGAATTTATCATGCCCGTGACGGTGCCGAAGAAGCCGAGGAGCGGTTCGAGCTTCGCGACGACCTGAAGCGCCATGAAACCCCTTTCGAGCTTCGCGACCTCGATGTTGCCCCTGGCCACTATCGCCTTTTCGACCTCTCCCCTGCCACGGCGCGCCTTCTCGAGGCCGGCGGCGAGAATCCTGGCCATCGCGCCCTTGCCCGCGCGGGCTTCGGCGAGGGCCTCCTCGTAGCGCTGTCCCTCCAGGGCCGTCATTATCCTCGTCAGGAAGACCTCGGTGTCGGTTCTCTCGCGCATGAGCACGATCACCCTCTCGACGATTATGGCCACGCCGATGATGGAGAGGAAGAGAATCGGCCACATCGTCGGGCCGCCTTTTTGGAAAAGCTCTATCATTTTTCCCTCTATTTAGCTCTAGTCATATCTGGCGTGACAGGGGGTGCAAAGCTCGGCGAAGGAAGGAACGCGCCAGCGGTATTCCTCCTCCGCGCCCAGAGCGGCCTGCCCCGAGGTTACGCCCTTGGCGTGGGGGTTGTGGCAGGAGGTGCAGATGACGCGGCCCTTCGCGTCTATCGGCATCCTCACGTTGTGCCTGGTTTGGTACGCTTCGAGCTTTTTCTTCTTTTGCTCGCCTATTTCGACGATATGGTTCACACCGCTCGGATGGGGCCTGGTGTTGTGGCAGTTTACGCAAAGCTCCAGCGGGGAGTAGCGGTACGCCAGTATCCCCGGATCGTCCGGCGAGTTGTCCGGGTCTCTTATGTGGCAGAAGATGCAGGAGGTCATCACTACGTTTCCCGCCGAATCCACCTGCGCGTGGGGACTTAGCCCCCCCTCGCCCGCCTTGGGGTGGCAGTTGTAGCAAAAATCGGTGAACATCGAGTAGGGGCCGCCGCGCAGGAAGCTCAGGTTCCTCGGCTTTATCTTTTCGTTACAGGGCTCGTCGTGGCAGGTCGAGCAGGTGGTCTTCGCCTCGGGGCCGAGGGGGAAGCTGGAAAAATCCATCGGGTAGGTCTTCTTTGAAGAGGCCACTTTGGTCTGGTGAATGGATTCATGGCGCGCCACGTGGCACCTTGCGCAGCGCGCTTCGGGGTCGGGCTCGGTGAACACCGGCTCTCCGAAGGGCTTCATGTTCTCGGGATGGCAGGCGAGACAGCCCGCGGCGTTGGAATGAGGGAAGAGGTGCGTGGAGTTTTTAGCGAAATCGTTGAACTCCGGGGTCACCGAGGCGACTCCGACGATCTTTGAATGCATGTCGTGGCAGGTGGAGCACTTTACCGAACGTCCGTTTTTGATAAGCCCGGCCTTTTCGAGGTCCGGAAGGGCCTTGGCAATGGAATCCACCACTCTGGGATGGACCTCCACCGTGCCGGGATGGCACATGATGCAGAGTTTTTCCACCTCCTCGCGCCCCACCGGGTTGCCGTCGAGGGTGCGGAAGAGAAGGGTTTCCGACTTCTCCCCCTCCTCAGGCGCCGTGAAATGGCAAAAGAGGCACATTGTGCTGGCGTGGGGGTTGCTCTTTGCGGAGGAGGTCTTCTGGGTAACCGTGCCGAGGAGGGTCTCGTGGGCCTTTGAAAGGGCCTCCTCGCTCTTGGCCGTAACGATAAAAAAGATAAGCTGGCTTTCGCGGTGGCAGACCAGACAGGTTTTTTTGAGCAGCCCGTGGTCGGTGTCCTCGGGGCTCACCACCTTGAGCTCGCTCTCCCCGCTATCTTTTTCCGCAGCCGCGGCGCGGGTAATTACACCGCACACGACAACGGCGAGCGCCAACAGCGCAAGCGTGCGCAAAAATAAAGTCGCGTCCCGGAAGGATTTCATAAGATTCCCGTTGAAAATGCCGCATCCAATGGATTATTTATACATTTATACTCAAATATACCCTTGCATTGCAAATGACCGGCTAAAAATTTTTCCGGATACACCCGGAAAATCCAAGCGCCCTTCATTTTTTTTATTTCTTTTGCCAAATTACCGGTAATTTTATTGAGGGAGTAAAGTTCGTCCGCAGCGCGGCCGATATTATTCTGACCGGAAGAGCCCTTTCGGCGGTGGGCTATTGCTTTGACAAGGAGAATGGTTTTGACCAGATTTTCGCGTGTCCTCACCTGTGCGGCGCTTACGCTTGCGATCGTGTCCTTCATCCTGACGCCGTCGCTCGCTGAAGCCTTCAAGCGGACCGGAGTCGGCGACACCGCCAGAGACTTTACCCTGCCTACCCTTCAGGGCGAAAAGCTCACCCTTACGAAATCTCTGGGGCCCAAGGCTACGATAATCGCCTTCTGGGCCGCCTGGAGCCCCAGAAGCCAGCCCATGCTGAAGGACCTCCAGTCGATCTTCGCCGAACACGAAAAGGACGGGTTGAAGGTCATGGGCGTCAACGTAGAGCACCCCGTCTGGGACAAGGCCGAGGAGCCGAAGATAATCCAGGCTATTGCGGACTCTGCGGCGGCCTACCCGATGGTTATCGACAAGGATTTCGCCATCTACAACGATTACGGCGTAGTGGTCGTCCCCTCCATAGTCCTGCTGGACAAGGAAGGAAAGGTCGTCGCCCTCACCACCGGCTACTCCTCTACCGGCAAGGACATGCTCAAAGAAGACGTCCAGAGGACTCTCGGCCTCGTAAAGGCCGAGGAGGCCGTGGCGAAGAAGGACGAGGGCGGTTACAAACCGAACAACGTCGCCGTCCGCCATCTGATGATGGCCGAAAAATTCCTCGGGAAGAAGATGTACACCAAGGCCGAAGCCGCAGCAAAGGACGCCATAGCCAAGGACGGAGAATACGTTCAGGCTTACAGGGTGCTCGCGGAAGCGCTAAAGAAGCAGGGCAGGGAGGAGGAGTCGGCCGCCTCTGTGCTGAAAGCCGACGAGTTCGACGCCAAACACAAGCTGCCTCCCGCCGGCGACAAGGAGCAGGAGAAAAAAGAGGCGAAACCCGAGGCAAAACCCGAAGAGGGAAAAGGCCCCCACACTTCGATGTCTCCGAGAACGATTACCGTTATCCCCGGCTGAGAAAACGACTTACACCTAAAAAAGTTTCAGGAGCCGCCGGTCAAAAACCGGCGGCTTTTTTATATCTTTATTCCGATCGCCGAGAGTTCCGCGTCGGCCAGCTTCGCCCACCCCCTGTTGGCCGCGGGATTCGCCGGGCTTGGATGGGTGATCCCCTCGATTCTGACCTTGCTCCCGGCCAGAACCGCCCTTGCGCGCTCCCGCGCGAAGCCGCCTATTCCGATCACCATATCGGCCCCAAGAAGCTCGACGTAACGCCGCAGAGCCTCGTCGCAGCACTGAAAAAGCTTCTCTTTCTCCGCCGGAATCAGTTTGTCGGGCGTCCGGTTCTTACCGCTCTCTTCCATGAACATCAGCGGGCAGTAGTTCAGGACGAAAAATCTTCCAAAAAAATTCTTTGCGTCGCCAAAGCGCCCGGCGGCCCACCCCCAGAGCCTTTTGCCGCTGACCTCGCTTCTCTTGCACGAAAACCCCTCTACGCGCCTCTTGGGATGCTCGCACGAGGGCTTTCCCACGGGGGCTGATATGCCCATCCAGTCCCTTACCGCCGTTATCTCGCCGAAGGGCACTCCGCTTTGCGCCATCCCCCAGGGACCGGGATTCATGCCCAGAAAGACCGCCTCCTTTTTGCCCCCGCCGAATTTGTCCCAGTAAAGGAGGTGAGGCAAAAGGGCGTATTCGAGCGGATTGTAGACGCAGACCACCGGGGGCGAAAAAGCAATCTTCGCCACACCCCGGCTCAGGCTTTCGGTAATCAGGCGATGCGTCAAGCTCTCTTCCCCATGCAAAAAACCTCCGATAGTTTCAAGCGCCGCCAAAAGAGGGTAAAATCTTATCGTATAAATTTTAAAAAGGATATCCATGAAACCCTTCCGCCGCCTTCGCAACTTCGCCTTCGTCCTCGCCCTGGTGCTGACCGTCGGCGCCGTGGGCTTTCACCTTATCGAGGGGTTCGGCCTCTTCGATTCCCTTTATTTTACCGTGGTCACCGTGGCGACCGTGGGGTACGGGGATTTCCACCCCGCGACCGCCGGGGGCAAAATCCTGGCGATGATGCTTATCGTCACCGGGGTTTCGACCTTCCTCGGCGTCGTGATGGGGGGAACCGAACTGCTCGTCGAACGCAGGCAGGAAAAGCTCCGCATGGAGCGCCTCTGCATGGCGATAGAGGTATTCCTCACCGAGATCGGCAGCCAGCTTCTGCGTTATTTCGCCGAAGCCGACCCGGCGCCCCCGAAGGGGCTCGCGCTCGACCAGTCCTGGACGGCGAAAGATTTTTCCGCCGCGAAAAAAGCCCTCGCTTCCCACTCCTTCACCGTGGACGCCGGGCTGCTGGACCTCGAAAGGATGAGAACCTTTCTCGACGCCAACACCTCCACCCTTCTTCGGATACTGGAGAACCCTAACCTCGGAGATCACGAACGCTTCACCGATATGCTCCGGGCGGTCTTCCACCTGAAATCCGAGCTCACGAGCAGAGAAAATCTCACCTCCCCGCCCGAGCCCGACCTCACCCACCTCGTCGGAGACGTAAACCGCTCCTACGGAGCGCTTGCGGGGGTATGGCTCGACCACATGGAATACATGAAGGACAGGTATCCTTTCCTCTTCAGCTTCTTTGCGAGGACAAATCCCTTCGTCAAAGACGCCTCTGCGGTAGTAACGAAATGACCCTCACTCCCCGGTTTCCCTCGCCGCGCCGCGCCGCGTCCGCCACATCCGGATTTTTTTTGAACCCCGAAGGTAACCCCGTACGGCCGGGTCTGCGTCAAAAAACAAAAAGGAGGTCTGATGCAGGCAAACCTGGGTGCGGTCCTTCCTGCGGAGGCTTTGGGGTATGACAAACCCGAGGCGCTCCAAAAGCGAAGCCCGATGACTGGCGCCGAATTTGAAAGATTCGTGAGGGAAAACCAGGACGGCGCCCTTCGCCTTGCATACTCCTATCTTAAGGACTGGGACGACGCCAGGGACGCGGTGCAGGAGGGTTTCGTGAAGGCGTACAGAAACGCCTCCTCCTTTCGCGGAGACTCCAGTGAAAAGACCTGGTTTTACAGGATAATGGTAAATCATCTGAAAGACGTGCTGAGAAAAAGGAAGGTGCGGGAAGTGATATCGACGTTTACCTCGGTGTTCACGAAAAACGGCGAGGAAACAACCGGAGCGGACCACGCGGACGGCGTTCCCGGCCCTGAAGAGATATCCGAAGCCCACGCCATCCGATCGGACTTTGAGAAGGCTCTGGCTGCCCTTCCTAAAAGACAAAGAGAGGTCGCCACTCTTCACCTCTCCGCCGGACTGACGCTGAAACAGGCCGCCGCAGCCCTCGGGATAAGCGAGGGAGCGGCGAAGGCGCACTACTTCCGCGCGGTGCGTTCGCTTCGAGAGGAGCTTATGGCATGGAGGGAGACAAGGTGAAAATTCCTGTTTCCTGCCGTCCCGAGTACATGGATCCGATAATCGGCGCAGCCTGGTCGGGGGAAACCGGCGAGGAGCTCAGGGAACATCTCTCGGGGTGCGCCGCTTGCCGGGAAGTCCTGGAAACCGAACTGAAGCTGTTTCAAAAAGCCGGAGGCGCAGCCCTGAACGTCGGGGAGAAAGCCCGGGCAGGGCTGGCCGAGGAGATTTTCGCCAGAACGACGAGGCGCGAAAAAGCCCCCTTCGCCTGGAAATTCCCCGCGGCCGTTCTGGCAGGGGCGGCGGCGGCTTCGCTCTTTTTTTACACAAAGAACACCGAAGTAGAGATACCCGAAGAAACCGTGTCTTTTGCCGAGGTGGATATGGAAGTGCTGGAAAACATGGAACTTCTGGAACAGATGGAGATGCTCGAAGTTCTGGACGCCCTTGAAAATCTGGGAGACAGCTGACGTGAACGGCGGCGAACCCAAACTGACCGAAGCCGAGCTTCGCGAGATCACGGAAAATCTGGAATTTTTTCTTGAGATGGACGTTGCGGACGAGGTGGCGGTTGATCCGTCCTGGGACAAGCCCCCCGGCCCTGAAGGAGACAATGATGAGTTCCCGAAACTCCCGTGAGGGGTTGACGCGGCGCGAAGCCCTTTCGGTCATTGCCGGAGCGGCGCTCCTCGCGGCCTTCTTTCCGCGGACGGCCAGGTCGGAGCCGCCCTCCGAAGCCAGGCTGCGCTGGGAAACCCTTTCCGACGCGGAAAAGGCGCGGGTGCTGAGCAACTACCGGCGCTTCAAGCAACTGGAGAAAAACCAGAGGGAGGTAATCGTCCTGCGCTACCGCCGCTGGCGCTCGATGTCCCCCGAGCAGCGCCAGTTCATGCACAGAAACATCGAAAGGTGGAGGGCCATGTCTCCCCAGGAGCGCGAGTGGCTCGTCCAAAACCTCAGGCGCTACCGGAACCTGCCTCCGACACGTCAGGAACAGCTCGCCAACCTTCTCGAAGGGCTCCGAAGGATGGAGATGCAAAAACGGATTCACGTAGTGCAGCAGCTCAAGCGCTGGAAAGAGCTGACAAGGCACGAGCAGGTCGAGATCAGGCGGACTTTCGAGCAGTGCGGGTGCACCCTCCCCTGAGAGCGTGTTCACCAGCAAAGCATTGGAAAAGGGAAAGGCGCAGACCTTTCCCTTTTTTGTTTATAACTGACCGGTTAGCTACGACTTCCAGTGGCACATGCCGCAGATCTGCTTTTCTTCGGTGACGACCCGGAGACGGCGGGGGCGACCGACGGGATCATAGTGGGGCTCGTGGCAGGTTATGCAGACCACCTCGCCGTTTTTGGCGACGGGCAGGGCGGGATCGACCTTTATCACCGAAGTCGGCTTGGACATGTGGCTCTTCCCGATGGGGTGCGGCTTTACCTCGTGGCAATGAATGCAAACCATTATCGGAACCGTCATCAGGGTGACTTCCATCCCCTTCACCGGTCTTGTCTCGTGGCACTTGGTGCACTGATCCGGGTTCGTGACGTGGGGGTTTACCTTCGCGTACTCCTCCCTGTCGTGGCACCCCCAGCAAAGGCTGGTGTCATAGGTTTTGGAGTTGTAGTACCGCATGGACATGGTGTTTTGGCCGGTGGTGCACCCGGTGTCGTGACAGGTGATGCAATCCATTTTGGATTCGCTGTCCAGCGGCAGGCTTATGGGCGACTTTTCAAGCCTTTTCATCATCGCCGGAGGCAGCTCAAAGCCCGAAGGATGATGTCCTTTGTCGGTGACGTGGCAGGAGATGCAAAGGACGTTGATGTCGCCCTTGTAGCGCAGATTCACTCCCTGTACGCGGATGCCTTTCGTGTTCGATTCGGTGTGGCAGGCGCTGCAGGCGAAATAGTCCGGTTTGTGGGGATTTTCGTTCTTCCCCCTCTCCATGTATTTTGCATAGACCGGCCTCGTGTAATGCGTCGTCGAGATGGTGCCGTGAGGGTCGTGGCAGGTAGCGCAGGTCCAGTTCCCGTCCGGGCCTCTGGGCAACTGGCTCGGGATAGAAAGCACCGGATCGATGTTTTTGGGGTGCTGTTTCTCCGTGGCGCCGTGACAGAAGTCGCAAAGCTTTACGATGCTCACCCTGAGGGTTTTAACGGCCGATTTCCCCTCCTCGGGGAGAGTCTTGTGGCAGAAGGTGCAGCGCGGGTCGCCGGTTCTGGCGCTGTGCGGATTGGTCCTTGCGCGCGCCGAGCCGTGACAGTTGGCGCAGTAAGTACCGCGCCCCTTCTTGTATCCCGAGGCCGCGTCGTTCAGGTACGCCCAGTCTTTTTCGCCTCCGTGGACCTTGTGGCAGGTAAGGCATAGCATCCTGCCGTCCTTGGAAAGGCGAAAGCCCGCCGGAACCGGGGTCTTGGGAACCATGTCTATCGGGTGGATGTTTTCCTCGGCCTTGTGACACCCGTCGCAGTCGGTAATCTCTCCTGTGAAATTGCTCTCCGAGGTTGTTCCGGGGTGGCAATCGCCGCAGGAAAGCTCAGACAGGTGGCTGCCGGTGAGAGGCTCCAGGGCTCCGAAGGCGGGAACGGCCGAAACGGCCAGCAACACCAGTACCGGCAGCAGTCTCATCCGTCAGTTCCCCAACTGTCCCAAGAGGTTTACCAGCTCCATTCTGGCCTGCTGATCCTGCTGGTTGGGGAAGCGGACGAGATTGTCCAGCAGGATGGCGCGCGCGCGGTCCCTCTTGCCCAGAGTCATCAGCGTCCTCCCCATCTCGATCCTTATCCAGTAAGTCTTGGGATTGGCGGGATAAAACCCCAGAATCTCCTCGAAAACCCGGACCGCCTCCTCGGGACGCCCGAGTATAAGGAGAACTCTGGCCTCTAGTTCCCTGCCCGGAAGGTACCGGGGGGCGATTTCCTTCAGCTTTTCTATGCGGCCGAGAGCTTTTTTAGGGTCGCCGGCGCGGAGGAGGACCTGCGCCTCGCTGTAAGCGGTTATCCGGGTAAATACGCTGCGCATGTTGAAGCGGGCTTCCGAAAAGGCGGGGTCGGCCTCAAGCGCTCTTTTGAAGTAAACCACCGCGAGATCATACTGCCCCAGATAATAGTTGGCGATTCCGATTCCATTCAGTATCTGCGCGGCCTTTTCGGTTTCCTTGTCCAGTTCGAGGTATTTTTCGAGCGCGGGTATGGCCCTTTCGTAATCGCCCCCCTTGAGATACAAAAATCCGTGAAAAAGGTATACCTGAAGGGCTTCCGGAGGGACTTCCGGCGCGGGGGCCGCGATTATTTTTTCCGTCAGCTTTGTAAAAGCCTGATCGGCCTCGCCGTAATTGCGCATGGTTCTTTCAAAGAGCATCTGGTTGGCGCGGCCGATGCCGAGGAGGGGCAAAAAGTCCTTGGGGTCAGCGGCGGCCGCTTCCTTGAAAAGGGAGAGGGCTTTGGCGTCCTCCCCTGCCTTCAGGGCGGACATTCCGTCTTTATAGAGGGATCTCGAATACTTGTCGTACTCGGCCGGGGCGCAAAAAACCGCTTGCGCCGGCAGAAGCGAGGCGAGGAGTAAAAGCATTATCCGAAAAATGCGCATCTGGCCCGCCTGAAAAGCAAATATAACTTTGTTTTATTGTACCCAAAGGGCGGACGAAAGCGCAAGAAGCTTACCCCGACTCCGTCGAATCGCTCCGTCATGGCGGGAAAAGTCACTTGCTTTCAAAATATTTCGAGATGCCGGGTACGGTCTTGGTTGCTTCTTCTTCAAGGCCGTAAAATTCCACGCCTGAAAAAATCTCGGAATTCTTGCCCCTGTACTCGTAGAGCACCCGTCCTATGGGCTTCAGGTAGTTTCCCGAAACGTTAAGGTCTATGCTGAAAACCCTGCCGACCCCGAGGAATTCGTCGCCCTTCAGAAGGCAGCCGCCCTCCCCGAGCTGATGGACCTCTATCCGCACGGGATCGTCTTCAGCACCTATCTCCAATAGCTTCGCAGGGAAGGCGACGTTGGCCCTCGAAAACTGTCTCTTATCCATCCCCAACCTTTTAAACCAAATATAAATATAAAAAATCCCCAGTGCCCGGACATCTTAGCTCGCCATCCTCATACCCGCAAGGGCAGGCGGAGAAATATTTTTTCTATTTTTGAATACAGCCCGTACGGCGAAGGTTTTTCCCCGGAGCAAAATCGAAATCCTCTCTTCATGAATTCTCTCTGTTGACCTTTTCAGGCGAAAAAGCAGGGAGGCAGACCGCAATGTACTCGGCGCCCTCCGGGGTTGAGTACTTTACCTTTTCCCCTTTTCCGGCCTTTACCGCCTGCCCCGCTCTCACGTCCAGAGTCTCCCCTTCCGTTTCCACCCGGAGAAAGCCCTTCAGAACGACCGTGTACTCGTCGAACCCGGGGCGCTGGGCCGGCTCGGACCACCCCGGAGGGCTTACCATGCGGGCTATGCTGACCTCGCCGTCACCGCTTCTCGCCCTGCCGAAGTACTCGAAGATGTTTTTCGGCGGGGTGCCTGCGGCTTCGATCAGCATGGGCGAATCGATCAATACGGCCATTTTTTGCCTCCTTTTTGGCTGGAAGGATTAATTTTTTTGAAAAAAGCCTGTAAAAAGGCATAATACCTCACCTCGATTTAAATTCGGTTCACCGGAGTTTGCAAGATGAAATCCGTATACGAGATTCTTGAAGAGCGCGGCTTTCTGGCGCAGTGCACAGACGAAAACCTCCGAGACATACTCTCTAAGGAGAAAAGAACCATATACATCGGCTTCGACCCTACCGCCGACAGCCTCCACCTCGGGAGCATGGTTCCGATAATGGTCCTCGCCCACTTCCAGAGGTGCGGCCACAAGGTTCTCGCCGTGGTCGGAGGGGCCACCGGCATGATCGGGGACCCGAGCGGCAAGAGCGAGGAGAGAAACCTCCTTACCCCGGAGCAGGTCGCCGTCAACTCCGCGGGAATAAAAAAACAGCTCGCCTCTTTCCTGGATTTCACCGGCGGCAACCCGGCCTTTCTACTCGACAACCACGAGTGGATAGGCCCGATGACCTTCATAGACTGGCTTCGGGACGTGGGCAAGCACTTCAACCTCAACCACATGCTCTCAAAGGATTCGGTCAAGGGGAGGCTGGCCTCCGAGACCGGCATCAGCTACACCGAGTTCAGCTACCAGACGATGCAGGCCTATGATTTTCTGCACCTTCACGACGTTTACGGCTGCACCATACAGGGCGGCGGCAGCGACCAGTGGGGGAACATCGTCGCCGGAATCGAACTCATCAGGAAAACCCGCCAGAAGACCGCCTACGGCCTGACCTCTCACCTCATAACTACCGCGAGGGGCGAGAAGTTCGGCAAGAGCGCGGGGAACGCGATCTGGCTGGATCCCAACCGCACCAGCCCCTACAAGTATTACCAGTACTGGATAAACACCGACGACCGCGACGTGGAGAAGTATCTGGGGCTTTTCACCTTCCTCCCGATTGAGGAGATACGGGCGATAATGGAAAGCCACCTCAAAGACCCCGGCAAGAGGGAGGCGCAGCGCCGCCTCGCCATCGAGTCGACCCTCCTCGTTCACGGAGCGGAGGGGCTCGCAAAGGCGCAAAGGGCAAGCGGTGTCCTCTTCGGAGCCGAGATTGCAAAAATGAGTGACGCGGACCTGGCGGACATCTTCGCCGACGTGCCTTCGGTCGCGCTTGATTCCTCAAGAATCGCAAGCGGCATGGCGATAGCCGACCTTCTTTTCGAGTCCGGCCTCTGCGCATCAAAGGGGGAAGCGCGCCGCGACCTTCAGGGCGGCGGCATCTATCTGAACAATAAAAAGCTGGAAGGGGTGGAAAAAAGCGTGACGAGAGAGGACCTCGCCACCGAGACCACGCTGGTGCTGCGGAAGGGTAAAAAGAATTACCTTCTTGTGAAGTTTCTCATGGTCTAAGAGGCTGTTAAAAACGTCGCGAGAAGCTCCGGTTTCGAGGAGACGCGCAACGAGAAGCGAGACATAACTTATCGTTAGGCGAGCGAGAAGCGAATCGCGACGAAGAAAACGGTGCTCGCAGCAGTTTTAAACAGCCTCTAACACTACCTGACGATAATAAAGACCTTTAGCTTGTCGTCCCAATCCCTCTCGGCCATGCGCGAGTACTGGAGGGTCACGAGAGCCGTCTCCCGCCCCGCCAGAGTAGACCATGGGGCCATGTACTGGCGGACGTAAGCTTCTTCTTTTTTGGAGGTATCGAGCTGCTCGACCCAGCTCCAGAATCCCTTTTCCCCGAGCTTGTTGGGAAAATTGTTCGCGTCGCGCATGTTTTTTCGCAGAA
Source organism: bacterium (assembly GCA_004322275.1). Taxonomy (NCBI): domain Bacteria; species bacterium. The sequence goes on along the minus strand of SCTA01000014.1, from coordinate 58,716 downwards.
AATCAAGCACTTTGATGGGAGGATAGGGGGCGGTAACCTCGTAGATAAGCTGCCAGCCGCTGCCGTCGCCGACGGGGTTGCTCTGGACGTTGGCCGCGCCGGGATAGATCAGTTTCTGTATCTTCTCGGGCGGCTCGGTCCGTCCGGCGCAGGAAACGAGCGCCAGCAAAACCGCAAATACCGATAAAAACCGTACCGTAAGCCTCATGTTCCCTCCCTGCTTATGCCGACTCGCCCCACCCGCTAAAAAAACAATATCACAAAATAAAAGGGTTGGCGACCTGCATGAAAACAAGGGCCGCCGTCAGGCCCCTCTTTCAATTATCGCCCTTATGGCGTCCAGATCGAGGTGCTCGCGAAGGAGTTGCGCCAGCTTCTCGTACCCCTCCTCCTTTCGCTCCCGGAAGGTGGAGCTCCCCGCAAAATACCCCCTGTGGCGGGCCAGCAGGGCGTCTCTGAAGAGGTCGTTGTCGAAGATCCCGTGCAGGTAGGTGCCGAACACCCTGCCGCCATCGGCGACGCCGCCGTCCTCGCGAAAATCGGGGGAATCCTTCCGGCGCAGGTTCATCAGCGGCTTCGTGTTTTCGCCCAGAACGGTCCTCCCCATGTGTATCTCATATCCTGCGAGAAGCCCCCTGTCCTCGTAGAAGTCGAGCGCCCCCTCGCGGACGACTCCCTCCGACTGCGCGGTTATCTTTTCGGGCTCCATCACCGTTTCGGCGTCAAGGAGTCCGAAACCCGCCTCCTCGGGGATGTTTCCTTCGACGCCGTGGGGGTCCCGGACGACCCTGCCGAGCATCTGAAAGCCGCCGCAGACCCCGGCGATGGTGGCCCCGGCCCTGTGGTTTTCGAGCACCTCGTCAAAAAGCCCCGATTTTTTCAGGGTGATGAGGTCGTCGATGGTGTTTTTGGAGCCGGGAAGTATCACTATGTCGGCGCGGCCGAGTTTTTCGCCGGGCCGCACGAAGTCGAGCCGGACTCCCGGTTCGCCGAGGAAGGGGTCGAAATCGGTGAAGTTCGACATCCTGCGGGCGACGACTACCGCCACGCGGACGACCGCCGGACCCTTGCCCGCCCTCGCCGAATCGAGGTGGAGACCGTCCTCCTCTTGTATGAAGAGGTTCCCGAGCCAGGGGACGGTGCCCAGAAAGGGCTTGCCGGTCCGCCGGGTTATCTCCTCGTAAGCGGGCGCGAGAAGTGAGGCGTCGCCCCGGAATTTGTTGATTATGAACCCCTTTACGAGGTCCGCCTCTTCCTTCGATATCAGGGCAAGCGTTCCGACAAGCGAGGCGAAGACCCCTCCCTTGTTTATGTCTCCGGCGAGAAGGACGGGTGCTCTCGCTTCGAGGGCGAACCCCATGTTGGCGATATCCCCCTCGCGAAGGTTTATCTCCGCGGGGCTTCCCGCGCCTTCGATAATAATGAGGTCGAAGCGTTCGGAAAGTTTCCGGTAGCTGTCGAAGACCACCTCCCGGGCGGTCTTCTTGAATTTGTGGTATTCGAGGGCCTTCATGTTCCCGTAGACCTTGCCCTGTAGGATCACTTGCGCGCCCACGTCGGTGGTGGGCTTTAGAAGCACGGGATTCATGTCGGTGTGCGGCGAAATGCCCGCCGCCTCCGCCTGAACCACCTGCGCCCTCCCCATCTCGCCACCCTCGGGGGTTATGAAGGAGTTGAGGGCCATGTTCTGGGGCTTGAAGGGGGCCACCCGTATCCCCTCGCGGCTGAAAATACGGCAAAGACCCGCGACCAGGACGCTTTTGCCAACGTCCGAGCCCGTCCCCTGAATCATCAAACACTTCGCCATCGCTTTATTTATTTCTCCGCATCGCAGGGATTGAGCAGGTTTTCGGGAGATATCTCAGGAAATTCCCAGTTTTTCGAGTTTGTAGCGGAAGGAGCGGAAGGAGAGGCCGAGAAGCTTCGCCGCCTCCGTCTTGTTGCCCCCCGTCTTTCCGAGCGCCTCCCTTATGTAGTGGAGTTCGGTGTTCAGCAGGGTCTCCTCCAGGTCCACCCCGTCCTCCGGCAGCCGCTCCAGCCTTGGGGCTCCGCCCGCCGCCTCGTCCAGCAGATAATCCGGCAGACTTTTCATCGAAAGCTGCTCCCCGGATTCCAGAGCCACCGCCCGCTCGATTATGTTTTCCAGTTCGCGGACGTTGCCCGGAAAATCGTGGCTGTCGAGACACCGGAGAACCTCGGGACTTATTCCCTTTATCGTTCGGCCGAAAGCGACCCGGAATTTTTCGAGGAAGTAGTGCGCCAGAAGGGGTATGTCGTTGCGCCGGTCGCGAAGCGGGGGAAGCTTTATGGCCACTACGTTCAGCCGGTAGAAGAGGTCTTCGCGGAACCTCCCGCCCTTCACTTCCGCAGAGAGATCGCGGTTGGTCGCGGACAAGATGCGTACGTCCACCTCTATCTCGCGATTGCCCCCGACACGCTTTATGAACCCCGACTGCACCGCACGAAGGAGCTTGGGCTGGAGAATAAGCGGCAGTTCGCCGACCTCGTCGAGAAAGATCGTGCCGCCCGACGCCTCCTCGAAGAGCCCCGCCTTGTCCGAGGTTGCGCCGGTGAAACTCCCTTTCTGGTGGCCGAAAAGCTCGCTCTCCAGAAGCCCCTCGGGTATGGCCGAGCAGTTTACCGCGACGAAGCGCCCCTTTCTTCCTGAAAGCTCGTGTATACGCTTGGCCACTATCTCTTTTCCGGTGCCGCTCTCGCCGGAGATCAGCACCGTCACTCCCGTCGGGGCCACGCGCTCGACAAGATATAGCATTTCAAGGGCGCTGGTGGACTTCGTTATGAAATCGCCGCTCGCGCCGGAGGTCAGGATGCGCCTTCTAAGCTCGCGGTTTTCCCTTGAAAGAGCGCCTTTCTCCATCGCCTTTTGGACGGTGAGGCGGATGTGATCGACTAAAAAAGGCTTGGTTATGTAATCGTAAGCGCCCTTTTTCATGGCGTTGACCGCCGTCTCGGCGGTTCCGAAGGCTGTTATCACTATTATCTGGGCGTCGGGGTCGTTCTTCTTGGCCTCCTCCAGCACTTCAAGCCCGTTGCCGTCGGGGAGCTTCAGATCCGTGATTATGAGGTCGAAGGCGTCGCTCTTGATCTTCCGGAGGGCTTCTCCGACCCCGGCCACGGCATCGACGGCGTAGCCCGACTGCCGAAGGAGAATCGAGAGGAATTCCCGCATGGACTGTTCGTCGTCTACGACAAGTATTCTTTCCATATCTTTATCGTCCGAATCTGAAGAAAAAAACCGCGCCGTCCGGCGAGACGGTTTCGAGAGACACCGTGCCACCGTGATTTTCAACTATGCGGTGAACCAGCGCAAGCCCAAGTCCCGTGCCGGAGCTTTTTCCCGAGACGAATGGCTCGAATATCCGGTCGGCTATCTCCCGGGGTATCCCCGGCCCGTCGTCGGATACCGTCAACTCGAACCCGCCGTTACCGGCACCCCCCTCTACCGTCACGGTAACTTTGCCTTGGGAAGCCTCCGCGCTGTTGCAGAAGAGATTCAGGAGCAACTGCTCCATGGCTTCGCGGTTGCCGTAAAATTTTTCCCCCTTTTCAATCCTGTTGACCAATATGAAATTATCGCGCCCCTCCCCCTGCCTGAAGAAAAGGGCCACTTCATCGACAAGCCTGCAAAAATCGAACTCTTCCCTTACCGCCTCCTGGGGCCTGGCGTATCTCAAAAATCCGGTTACGAGCTTGTTGAGGCGCTCGGTCTCGCGCAGGACTATCGTTATGAGCTGTTTTTCGGTCCCGCCTTCCGGGCAGAGGTTTCCCGAGAGTATCTGCACCGAGCCGGAGAGGCTTGCAAGGGGGTTTCGTATCTCGTGGGCAAGACCGGCCGCGAGCCTGCCGACGGCGGCAAGCCTGTCGCTCTGCTTTAGCCTCTGCTCCAGGCGGTGAATCTCGGTCAGGTCCTGAAAGCTCAGTATCTTTCCTATCCTCTGCCCGTCGCGCCCGACGAGGGGAGCGACGTTGTAGCCGAAAAAGCTCTTTCCGCCGCCCAGGCTGGCCTCTTCGCGCCCCGTCTTCTCGAGGTCGAAGATAGACCCCATCGCTCCGGCGTCGCCGGCGTCCACACCCGCCCCCAGGAGCATTTTTCGCCCATGCTCGTTGCAGAACATGAGCCTCCCCTTCGGGTCGAAGGCGGCGAGCCCACCGCCCATCGAATGCAGTATCGCCAACTGTATGTTCTCAAGATCGAGTATCTCGGTCCGGGCCTCTTCAAGCCTCTTGTCCGCGCGGCGGAGTTCCTCGGCCAGAAATCCCGAAAGAATCGCGACTGCGTAAAAGGAAACGATATGAAAAGTCATCCTGAATGGCAGGGAGAGACCGCTTATCTCTATTCCGTGAATGGGAGAGGCGGGGGCCGCCAGCCTGTAGACCTGAACTATGCCCACAAAACCGTAAGCCAGCGAGGACCACGTCGCTGCCCCGAACGCGCCGGGCCGGTAGAAGAGCATGGCCGCGCCGATGATTATGAGCGGGTAGATGAAAACCACCGGCGAAGAGAGGCCGCCCGAGAGAAAGACAAGCCCCGTGGAATACAGGACGTCCCACAGGGGCTGGGCCTTCAGCAGATTTTCGTTGCAGTAGCCGCGGTGTATCGATACGGCCGTCAGAAGGGTGAATCCGAAAGAGACCGCCGTAAGGAGAATGAACCAGAGAAGGGCCGCGTCAAGAACCCTTCCCTGATTGATCGCATAGACGCTAACCAGCGGGATAAGCGCGGTAAGTACTATGGCGCGGCCGAGAAGATACCCTCCGGCTCTTCTGAAGGAAGCCCTGGGGATCCGCTCGGGCACCATCTAACCTCCCGCGACGGCGCCCGCCATTGTGAAGACCGGCAGATACATGGCTATGACAAGGCCGCCTATCGTGCCTCCGAGGAAGACCATCAGCATTGGTTCGATCGCGGAGGTGAGCGCCCCGACGGCGTCATCGACCTCCTGATCGTAAAAATCCGCGATCTTCGAGAGCATCTGGTCAAGAGCACCGGTAGCCTCGCCTACGGAGATCATCTGCACGACCATCGAGGGAAAGACCTTTGTCTCCGCGAGGGGCTCGGAAATCGAGCGGCCCTCCGAGATCGAGGAGCGGGTTTTCAGAATCGCCTGTTCGATGACCACGTTGCCCGCAGTTCTGGCGACGACGTCGAGACCTTCGAGGATCGGGACGCCGGAGGAAATGAGCGTGCCGAGGGTTCGGGTGAACTTGGCGACGGCGACTTTTCGTATCAGCGGTCCTATTACGGGGAGTTTCAGGAAGAACTTGTCGAAGAGGGCTTTTCCCCTGTCCGAGGCGTAGAACCTCTTCACCAGAGTGAGGAGGATTATGAACGCCCCGACGATGAGGAGGAAGTAGCTCTGGACGAACTCGCTCAGGTTTATGACGAAAACCGTCGGCGCGGGCAGCGCCTTTCCGGCGCCCGAGAACATCTTCTGGAATACCGGGATGACCCAGATGAGGATGATGGCTATGACGATTACCGCGACGGCCATGACCGACGCCGGATACACCATCGCGCCCTTGACCTTCTTTTTCAGAAGCATGTTTTTTTCTATGTAGTTCGCGAGGCGATTCAGGATCGTATCCAGTATGCCGCCCACCTCGCCCGCCGCCACGAGGTTTACGAAGAGCCTGTCGAAGACGGTGGGGTGCTTCCCCAGCGCCTCGGCGAAGGTCGAGCCCGATTCGACGTCGTTCTTGACTTCGGAGAGCACCTTCTTGAAGGCGGGATTTGGCTGCTGGTCGGCCAGAATCTCAAGGCACTGGACCAGCGGCAGCCCCGCGTCGATCATCGTCGCGAACTGTTTGGTGAAAATCACCAGATCGCCGGTCTTGATCTTCGTCTTCAGGAAGGGAAGGCTGATGTTGATCGCCTCCTTGGCTTTTTTCACCGAGGTGACCTTAATGCCCTGCGCCGATAAAGTGGCTTTGGCGGTCGCCTCGTTTGCCGACTCTATGATCCCGCTCTGGGTCGAGCCGTCCTTGGCGCGCCCTTGCCAATTAAACTTGGCCATGAAATTCTCCCTTTAGCAAAATGAGCTGACTATTGAGGTCTTCCCGGTATTGCGGTCTTTCGCTGCTGAACCACGTCCGGGCTTCCCCTGTTAATCATCTGCCTCAGTTCCTCGGAATCCGGGCTGCGGAGGAGGGCAAGCTCGGCGTTAATCTCTTTTTTGTTGATGAGATGAAAAAGGTGCTGGTTCATCGTCTGCATCTGGAACTTGTCCTGCCCCATCTGCATATGGGAATAGATCTGGTGGATCTTGTCCTCGCGAATGAGGTTTCTCATGGCGGAATTCGGCACCATGATCTCGCAGGCCAGCACGCGGCCCTTGCCGCTTGCCTTGGGCAAAAGTATCTGGCTGATGATCCCTTCGAGGACAAAGGAAAGCTGCGCCCGCACCTGCCCCTGCTGGTGGGAGGGGAAGACGTCGATTATGCGGTTCAGGGTTTGCACCGCGCCGTTGGTGTGAAGGGTGGCCATGCAAAGGTGACCGGTTTCGGAGACCGTGAGGGCCGCCTCTATCGTCTCAAGGTCGCGCATTTCGCCGATCAGGACGACATCCGGGTCTTGGCGCAGGATGTAGCGGAGCGCGGTGTGGAAGCTCTCCGTGTCGGCGCGGACCTCGCGCTGGTTAACAACGCACTTTTTATGCGGATGGAGGTATTCGATAGGGTCTTCGATGGTCATTATGTGTTCGTGGCGGGTGGAGTTAATCCTGTCCACCATCGAGGCGAGGGTGGTCGACTTGCCGGAGCCGGTCGGCCCGGTGACGAGCACCAGCCCCCTCGGCCGCTTCGTTATCTCCTCGACTATCGGCGGAAGCCCGAGTTCGTCGAAGGTGAGTATCTTGAAGGGAATCGTTCGGAAGGCCCCGGCGACCGCGCCGCGCTGGATGAAGATATTGGCGCGGAAACGGGAGAGATTCTTGACGCCGAAGCTAAGGTCGAGCTCGTTTTCCTCCTCGAAACGGTGCTTCTGGGCGTCGGTGAGCACCGAGTAGCAGAGCATTTTCGTTTCCGGAGGAGTCAGCGGCTCCATCCCCTCGATAGGAAAGAGGAGGCCGTCGATGCGTATCTGGGGAGCGGTTCCAGCGGTGATGTGAAGGTCTGAGGCTCCCTTGTCCACCATCGTCTTCAAAAGCTGGTGTAGACTTGCCACGGCATTTCTCCTCTGGGTTTAATAATGAACGTCCTGATACCGCGCGTGGCGCCAGGTTAATCGGTCAGTCGTGCGCCGTTGTCCTTACAATCTCGTCAATCGTGGTGACGCCTTCCTCGATCTTGTTGATGCCGCTCATGCGAAGGCTGTTCATGCCGTTTCGTATCGCGGCCTCTTTTATCTCCATCGAGGAAGCGCCGTTCAGAATGAGGTCGCGAAGCTCGTCGCCGATGGTCATGACCTCGTACAGAGCCACGCGGCCCTTGTAGCCCGTTCCGTTGCAGGTGGGACAGCCCACGCCGGCCATGCAGGTCATGTTGGCGGCGCGCTGGGGGTCCACCCCTATATCGGTGAGGGCCTGCAGGGGAACGTCTTTGGGCTGCTTGCAATCCTTGCATATGCGTCTCGCGAGACGCTGGGCGAGAATGAGGTTTGTCGCCGAAGCCACGAGAAAAGGCTCGACGCCCATGTTCAGGAGGCGGTTGATGGTGCTCGGCGCGTCGTTGGTGTGAAGCGTGGAGAGCACGAGATGGCCGGTGAGGGCGGCCTTTATGCCGATCTCGGCGGTCTCGAAGTCGCGAATCTCGCCGACCATTATGATGTCCGGGTCCTGGCGCAGAAAGCTTCTGAGGGCCGCCGAGAAGTTGAGGCCTATTTCGTCGTGCATCTGTACCTGATTTATGCCGGCAAGGTTAAACTCAACCGGGTCTTCCGCTGTGGAGATATTGGTATCGATGGTGTTTAGCTCCGACAGGGCGGAGTAAAGGGTGGTCGTCTTCCCGGACCCCGTGGGCCCGGTGACCAGAACCATGCCGAAGGGCCGGTAGATAGCCTCCTTGAAATCTTTCAGCGCCTTGGTCTCGAAACCCAGCTTGGTCATGTCGAGCTGGAGGTTCGACTTGTCCAGAAGACGCATGACTATCTTTTCGCCGAAGAGGGTCGGCAGGACGGACACGCGGTAGTCCATGTCCTGATCGCGGCTTATCTTGAGCTTTATGCGGCCGTCCTGGGGCAGACGCCTTTCCGCGATGTCGAGCTGCGCCATGATCTTTATTCGGCTGGTTATCGCGTTCTTGAGCCGGAGCGGGGGCTTCATTTCCTCGTAGAGTATGCCGTCCACGCGGTAGCGCACGCGAAAGCTCTTCTCGTAGGGCTCTATGTGTATATCGCTGGCACTCTTTTTGATGGCGTTCATGAGGATCATGTTGACGAGCTTGACGACGGGGGCGTCGTCGACCGCCTTTTCCAGATCCCTGATGTCGACCTCCTCGCCCTCGCCCACGACTTCGAGGTCCTGCAGGTCGAGATCGCCCATTACGTCCATGAGGGTGGCCGACTGGTCGTAGTATTTGTTTATGGAGTTCTTTATCGCCGTGGGCGCGGCCAGAACGACTTCGACGTTGTAGCCGGTCAGGAATTTGATGTCGTCGATGGCGAACATGTTCGAGGGGTCTTCCACGGCCACGATGAGGGTGGAACCGACCCTGTTTATCGGTATCAGGTGGTATTTGTGGACGAGTTCTTCGGAGACGAGCCGGATCACGTCCGGGTCAACGTCGTAACTGTCGAGATCGACGGGGGGGATGCCGTACTGTTTGCTGAGGGCGGAGACGAGGGTCTCCTCTTTTAAGAGTTTGAGCCTGACAAGCGCCTCGCCAAGCCTTCCGCCGTTCTTTTCAACGTCTTCGCGGGCCTTTTTCAGGGATTCTGCTGAAACGAGATTCTCCCTGAGTAGCATTTCCCCGAGTTTTTTGGACATATTCGATCCTTGGAGTTGGAGTTTTTTATATTTTCAACCCGCCTGATGCGTCAGGACGGCTTTTTTCATCACGTCAACCGGAGGCTCCCGCCCGGTCCACAGCGAAAACCCCTCGGCACCCTGCCAGACCAGCATGGAAAGGCCGGAAGCGGCGGCAAACCCTGCCTCCGCGGCCTCTCTCTGGAGGGGCGTCGGTCCCTGCCCGTAAGCCATGTCGTAAACCAGAACGCCGCCAGCAAACCGCTTTAAATCCCAGGGCCAGCCCGACCCGGCCTTCAGGCCGAGCGGGGTGGCGCTAGCGAGAAGGTCTCCCGCATCCAGAACTTTCGGCGCGGATTCCTCCTTAACGGCTTTTATCGCGGCGCCCTTGAGCCTCGCGGAAAATTCACCGGCAAGCGCCGAAGCCGAGTCGAAACTTCTGCCCGCCACGAATATGTATTTTACGCCTCCGGCGGCCAGTCCACAAATCGCCGCCCTGGCCGCTCCGCCGGTCCCGTAGACAAGTGCCTTCGCCTTTTCGGGCCTAAAGCCGAGATCCTGACGGACGGCGCGGACAAAACCGGCCGCGTCGGTGTTGTAACCCTTCCACCCCTTGTCGCCCCGGACCAGAGTATTGACGGCTCCGGTCAAGGCAGCGCTTTCGTCGAGTTCGCGGCAAAGGGCCATGCCCGCGACTTTGTGCGGCACAGTAAGGTTCAGTCCGCAAAAGCCGAGCTTCCACGCCCCCCTGACCGCCTCTTCGAGGTCTTCGGGCTCCACCTCGAAGGCGAGGTAGCAGGCGTCGATGCCGCAGCTTTTCAGCGCCGCGCTCTGCATCACGGGGGAGAGGGTGTGGCGGACGGGACAGCCCAGGACGCAGTAAAGCCTCGTGGCCGCCCCGACCTCTACCGTGACCGTCAATTCTCCTCCGCGAGGGCCGACAGCGTTTCTCTGACCCTTGCCACGTCGGCCCGTATGTGGCTGACAAGGGCCTCGACCGAGCCGAAGGCCACCTCGCCCCGGAGCTGGCTTACGAAGACGAGCGAAAGGGGCTGCCCGTAGAGATCTCCCTCAAAATCGAGCAGGTACGCCTCGATGTTGACGCCGCCGTCGCCGAAGGTCGGGTTCGGCCCGATGTTCACGGCCGCCATTAGTCTTTTGCCGCAGGTAAAAGCCCAGGCGGCGTAGACGCCGTTTCCGGGCACCGCTTCCTGACGCGGCAGAAGGTTCGCGGTGGGAAAACCGAGGTTCTTCCCCCTACCCCTTCCCTTCACCACGACGCCGTGAATCTCGTAGGGCCGCCCGAGAAGTCTCTTCGCTGACTCGAAATCGGACCTGCCGACGGCCTCACGCACCGCCGTAGAGCTCACCCTCTCGCCGTCGAGCAAAAAGGGCTCGAAGGAATGCACGGCGAAACCCGCCTTTTTGCCGATCTTCGACAAAAGGCCGAGGTCCCCCTCCCTTCCGTTGCCGAAGGCGAAGTCGGGGCCTACCCATACCTCGGCGGCGCCCAGCTTTTTGCCGAGCACCTCCGCAGCGAACTCTTCGGGCGTCTGCGCCGCGAAATCACGGTCAAAACGCGCCCTTACGAGCACGTCTACCCCAAGAGCCCCGATGAGTTCGGCCTTGTAGTCGAAATCGGTCAGCATCGGAGGGCACCTCGAAGGGTTCAGCACCCTGAGGGGGTGAGGATCGAAGGTTATCACGATGCCCGGCCCTCCGGTTTTCTGCGCCCGTTCTACGAGTTTTTCGAGAAGCGCCCGGTGCCCCCGGTGGACGCCGTCGAAGTTTCCGATAGTAACCGCCGAGGAGCAAAATCTGCCGGGCTTTAAATCCGTATCTTCAATTATAAGCATCTTTGAAATGCGCCTTATTACGGGCAAGGCCCAAGCGCGGTAAACCTGTAATTTCTATCTAAGTTATAGAGAAAAGGGCGGTATGTCAAGGATTCGGCCCGGCGGCGAAGGGGGTTCGGGCGCCCCTGAAGCGCCCGTGGGCGCGGCTGGTTTTCTTTGCGGTGAAGGGAATCGGAAGGGATGGGAATCGCCGGAAGCAAAGGGGGCTTTATCAGCAGTTCTCCAGGGCCTCCCGGACCTCTTTGATTACCCACAGCGGTGTAGAAGCTCCCGCGGTCAGCCCGATCTTTTTGAGCCCCCGCAGCTCGTCGAAGGGCAGATCCCTGGCGGTCTCGATGTGCCAGGCCTTTACGCCGCTCGACACGGCTATCTCGTAGAGCCTTCTGGTATTGGCCGAATTTTGTCCGCCGATTACTATTATCCCCTCGACCTCGGAGGTAAGCCTTCGGACGTCTTCTTGCCTCTTGTGGGTGGCGAGGCAGATGGTGGAGAGGGCTTCCCCCTCCTCGTAGCGCTCCAGAAACCTTTCCCGGATGAGCTTGTAATTCTCCTCGTCCTGGGTGGTCTGGGCCACCAGCACCGCCTTTTTCATCGGCGGCAGCGAATCGATCTCTTCGGGGCTCTGCACAACCAGGGCATCCTCCCCCGCGTATCCCAAAAGCCCCGCGACCTCGGGGTGATCGGCGTCTCCGGCGATGACCACCCTGTAGCCCTTCTTCACGTACTCAACGATCTTCTCGTGTATCTTCTCGACCTTCGGGCAGGTGGCGTCTATGAGGAGGGAGGCCTCGCGGCGGAGTTTTTCGGCTGTCTGGGGGGTGACGCCGTGGGCCCGGACGATTACCGTCGCGTTGGGAACCGGCTGATCCTCCCCGAGGGGGACTATCCCTTCGGCGCGCAGACGATCGAGCTCCTGCGGGTTATGGATGAGGGGCCCGTAGGTATACACTGTTTCGCCTGTAGAATGAGCCGCGTCGAGAGCCATTTCCACGGCCCTGCGGACGCCCATGCAAAAACCGGCGGCTTTCGCGATCTTTATTTCCATTTAACGGCCCTGGGGAGGCATTTCAACTGCAGGCCCTGGCTTTTTGAATCTCGTTCTTTTCCCGTATCAGGTCGGCGAGGGTCTTGCCGCCGAAGCGCTTCTCGATATACCCCCTCACGTCCTGCCAGAGGATGTGGACGGGGCAAAGATTCATCCGGTCGCACTGCTGATCGGCGGTAAGGCAAAGATTGAGGGAGAGAGGCTCGTCCACCGCGTGCATCACGTCGAGCAGCGATATCCTCTCGGGGCTTTTCGCCAGCGCGAACCCCCCCGCGACGCCCCGCCTGGACACCACCAGCCCCTCCTTTATCAGGGGCTGGAGTATCTTCGCCAGAAAGGCCGGGGTTATGTCCTCCGCTTTGCATATCTCGTGTTTTGAAACCACCGAGGCGGGATATTTGGCCGCCAGGTGCAGCATCGCCCGAATCGAGTATTCCGTAGCGCGTGTTATGACCAAGAGGTTTTCTCCTTCAGCCGGACTTTTCCATGGCGGTTTGCTCTTCTTCCGAGGGTCGCACTACGAGAACCGAACAGGGGCTCGTCCTGACCACCTTCTCGGCGACGCTGCCGAGCATGAACCTCATGAATCCCCTCCTGCCGTGGGTCGTCATCACCACGAGATCGGCCTTCTCGCTTCTGGCGAGGCTCACTATCTCGTCGGCGGGATTTCCCGTGCGTACTACGGTATCGACCGAAATGCCTTCCTTCTTTAGCGTCTCGGCTTCCTGTTCGAGGATCTGCTTCATCCGGTGGGAAAACTGCTCCTCAAGCTCAATGTTTACCGAGAACTCCTGATAGCCCTCGAAGCCCGCGACGGGAAGCTCGACGACGCCGAGGAGGATTATCCTGCCGCTCTCTCTTTTGGCGACCTTTATCGCCTCCCGAAGGGCGCGGCTTGAAAAGCGGGAGCCATCGACGGGCACAAGTATATTTTTAAATCCCATTACGTCACCTCCAGAAGACGCCTGCTATTTCCCTGCCGCAGGATGGGCACTTGTTCGGGCGGTCGATGTGAAAATCGTTTATGCAAAACCCCTGACGGGATATCAGTAGCGCCTTGCAGCCGGGGCAAAAGGTGTTCGCCCCCTGCGCGCTTTGCCGATTGCCAGTGTAAACATATGAAAGCCCGGATAAAAGAGCTTTTGTGCGCGTTTTTTCCAGAATATCCGATTTCGTCGGCTCCACATCCATCATTTTATAGGTCGGATGAAACCCGGTAACGTGCCAGGGCATCTCGGGATCGACGGATTTTATGAACCCGGCGATCTTGTCCAACTCTTCTTCGGAATCGTTGTACCCCGGTATAACCAGCGTCGTCACCTCTACCCAGACCCCGATTTTCTTGAGGTTCCTTATGGATTCGAGTACGGGCTCAAGCTTCGCATGGCATACCTTCCGGTAAAAATCCTCCGTCATCCCCTTCAGGTCTACGTTTGCCGCGTCCAGAAGCCCGTCAAGAGCCTTGACGGCTTCCGGGGTCATGAAGCCGTTGGTGACGAAAATATTTTTGAGCCCCTCCTCGTGGGCCATCTCCATTATGTCGAGGGCGTACTCCATGAAGATGGTGGGCTCGGAATAAGTATAACTTATCGACGAAGCTCCCGAGGCCATAGCCTCGGAAACGATGCCTCTCGGATCGACGTAGGACCCCGGCATTTTCGCGGGCGGGCCGGGGGCCTGGCTCAGCGAGTAGTTCTGGCAGTGGCTGCAATCGAGGTTGCAGCCGACGGTTGCCAGCGAAAAGGTCAGAGAACCGGGGAGGAAATGGTAAAGGGGCTTTTTCTCGACCGGGTCAAGCCCCGTGGCCGCAACCCTTCCGTAAACCAGAGTGTAGAGCTTCCCCTCGCGGTTTTCCCGCACCCTGCATATTCCCCGCTTTCCGGGCTTTATCCTGCAACGGTGCGAGCAAAGAAAACACTGTACGTCCCCGCCCTCCGACGGTTCCCAGAACCCGGCTTCCCTGACGCATGGATCCATCCTGAACTCCTTTCAGTGGTCTTTTCCCAAGGATATACCCCGGGCAACCGCTGTCAAGACATTCAGGAGTGATTCAGTTATAGTTCAAAAATCCCGGTTAGTCAACACCTGACCGGGGCAGACGAAGCGAAGAGGTGGGTTTTGCGTAGAAGGGAAAGAGGGTTCCGTCGCGGCCGATGAAAAACCGGTGCCGGCGGCCGGCTCCGCGTCCGGCCCTCTCTTTACTCGAAACCTACGGGGCCGAAGGTTTTTTTGACGATCTGTTTCGGAGGCGAGACTATAATCTCGTCCAGAGGGCGCTTGGGGACGTGGTGGACGCCGTTTTCATCCCGCCAGTAGCGTATGGAGCCGTCGGCCGGTTCAAGCTTGACCTCCTCGGCCGGTTTCCCGAGGGCCAGGACCAGCCGTATTTCGAGGTAGTCGGGCAGCTTTATAATCTCGCGGAGGGTTTCCTTCTCGATGGCCCCGATTATGCAGCCGCCAAACCCCATGCTTACCGCACCCAGCATCATCGTCTGGGCCGCTATCCCGTCGTCGCACCAGATGTTTTTGGTAATCGTCGAATCGGCGCAGATTACCACGTAGCCTGTCGGCCGCTCGCCCACCTCCGGCCCGGACCATTCCCCCAGGTAACGGGCCCAGGCAAGGCAGGGAAATATTTTCATGTTTGTCTCGGGGTCTGAGGAGAGGAAATACTTCAGAGGCTGCTGGTTGGCCGCGCTCGGCGCCATCCGGGCGAGGTTTACGAGCTGGAGGAGATCTTCCCTTGCCAGCGGCGCGGATTCGTCAAAGCGCCTGTAGCTTCTGGATTTTTTTACCAGTTCCGCGAATTTCATCTCTCTTCCCTCACAGATCGAACTTCGCCCACACTACCGTATGGTCTGACGGTTTCACCCATTTGCGCGGGCTCTCGTCAATAACGCAATCCTTGCAGCTCTTCGCGAGCGGCCGGGTGGCGAGCATCAGGTCGAGGCGGATTCCAAGCCCCTTCCAGTACATTGCCCCGCGGTAATCCCACCAGGTGTATCTGCCCGCCTCATCGCTGTGGAGGCGGTAAAGGTCGGCGAGCCCGAAACCGGCCACCCCCGAAAGGGCCTCGCGCTCCCTGGGTGAACAGAATATTTCCCCGCTTCTTTCTGAGGAATTGTATACATCCCTGTCTTCCGGCGCCACATTGAAGTCTCCGCATACGCACAAAAGTTCGGAGGGAGAGTGAAAGGCGTCGAGATAATTGCGGAACTCCCGAAAAAAATCCAGTTTGTACGCATACTTGTCTGAGCCCACCTCTTCACCGTTGGGCATGTAGACGCTAATCACCCGCACGGGCCCTGCCTCGGCGGACAAAACCCTCTTCTGTCCGTTCAGGGGGTGGTCGGCGGGGAGGTGGGCCAGCCCCTCCCTGACATTTGCAATACCGCTGCGGGAAAGGATGGCGACCCCGTTGTAGGTCTTCTGCGCGCTTACGGCGAAATCGTACCCCGCTTCCCTGAAAAGCTCGCCGGGAAACTCATCTGCCGGGGCCTTGAGTTCCTGAAGGCACAAAACGTCGGGAGACGCCCTTTCGAGCCACTTTTTCACATGGCCGGCGCGGGCCCTTATGGAATTCACATTCCAGGTTGCGATTTTCATGGCTTTCTTTTAAAACTCCCTTGGCGTCTCACCGGCATATTCATACAGAAAATATATCACCATGACAAAAAGAAGTTTCTGGAAAACCATTGAGATCCCCTGCGCCCCCGGCGAGGCCGGAGCGCTCTGGGATAGGTGGCGGGAAAAAGGGGCTGCCGGAGCGGCAACCTCGCGGGGCAGCGGAATCCTTCACCGTGATTTTCTGCGGGTCTTTTGGCCGCTGGAGGACGCAGGGGAGGCGGACCTTTGCGAAGAGGACTGGACCGGCCACTGGAAGGAAGCTTTTACCGGGTTTCGGGTGACGAAGACCATAACTGTCGCCCCGGCCTGGGAGGCGCGCGAGCCGGGTGAGGGCGAGACGGTCATTTACATAGACCCCGGCATGGCTTTCGGCGCCGGAGACCACCCTACCACCCGCCTCTGCATAAGGATTCTGGAAAATATCCTGCAGGACGTTCAGTTTGAAGGCGGGATCCTCGACGCCGGGGCGGGAACCGGGGTTCTCTCCATAGCGGCGGCGAAACTGGGGGCGAAAAAGATTACCGCCCTTGACATCGACCCCTTCTGTTTCGCCAGCGCCGAAAGAAACGTGAAAACGAACCGGGCCGGGAATGAAGTTACCCCGGTTCTGCTCTCCCTCGACCTCCTCCCCGGCAGCTACGGTCTCGTTATGGCCAACATCGTGGCCGGGCAGCTTAAATCGCTCGCCGGAGAGATTAAGAGCCGCCTCGCCCCCGGCGGTCTGCTTCTTTTGTCCGGTTTCGAGACCGCCGCGCTCCCCTCGATCGAAGAAGCTTTCGCTCCGCTGGAAAAAATCATTGTTACTGAAGAAGAGGGATGGGTCGCGGCCCTTTTTAAGGCCGGGGCGTAAGCTACCCTTGTCGAGTTAAAAACCATAAGGTAGTATCCCTGACCATGAAAAGCTCCGCCGTCACCGCCGATTTTTTTGAGGTTCCCGCCGCGCGGCGGGAGGAATCCCTCTGCGAGAAAGTCTCCGCCTTCTACGAGAGCGGGGAGCGGCTCTACGTGTGGGCTCCCTCCGAAGCGGCGGCGAAAAAACTCGACGAACTTCTCTGGACCTTCCGGGACAACTCCTTCGTCCCGCACGCGCTCTGGAGCGGCGAGGAAACGCCGCTGTCCGAGCCGGTGGCGGTGGGCTGGAAGCGGGGAAACCCGAACGGCGCGAAGAAGCTGGTGGTGGCAGGGCCGGTGGATGTAAAAGAGTTGCTGTCGGCGCAAGATTCCTTCAGCTCCATAGCCGATTTCGTCCCAAGCGGCGACAAGGCCGCGACGATCTCGGCCAGAGAGAGGTACAAGCTGCTGCGCGAGGCGGGGGTCGAGCTTACACACCACCCCCTGAACGGATAACGGACAGATTTTCTTGACGGAGAATTTGATGAAACGGATTAACGCTACGGCAATTCTGGCACTTATTCTCGCGCTGGTCTTTCTGGCCGCCGATCCCGCTTCGGCGGCGATGAGCAGGAGAAAAAAGGACGCGGCCGCAAACGTCAGTGAAACGACAGGGTCGGCGCAGCCCGCCGCCGTACAGCCTGCGGCGGTTCAGGCGGCCCCCCCGGCCCAGGCCGCGACAGAACAGGCCGCTCCCGCGCAGGCCCAGCCCGTACCTTACCCGGCCTCCTCCTCGGCTCTCATGGTCCAGAGCGCAAAGCCCTCCGTCGAAACGCCCATCAGGCAGGGGAAGGTCGAAGCGGGCGGAGCGCTGGCCTACGCCTGGACCGGCGGGATGACCGACACCATGACCCTTCGCGGCAGGGTGGGGTTATTCTACACCCGCGAACTGTCGCTGGGGTTGTCCTTCACGACGAACCTCGACGGGAGGGACAACGTAAACTCCTTTTTCATCGAACCCCAGTACCATTTCTTCGTCGATCCGAAGCTCGTGCCTTTCGTTGACGCAAAGATAGGCGGAGGCCTCCTGGGAGACGGCTCGGACAACCATTTCACCTCCTTCGCCCTCGGCGTGGGCGGCGGAGTGAAGTATTTTCACGAAGACGACGCCTTCTTTTACCTGCAGTTCGACGACATTCACTACTTTGGCGACGGAGGCATCGCCAGCCTTTCTCTCGGCCTGGGGCTTGCGAAACTCTTCTGAGAATAAAAAGAGCCCGCAAATTTCTTTGCGGGCTCTTCGATTATTTAAAGACTGTAGATTTCAGACGCGGGGCATCCCCTCGAACCTGCCTGAAAACTCCTCGAAGGGAACCACGGGGGCCGCCGCCAGACGGTGCTCGATCACCTGTCTGCGAAGAGAATTCTCTTCCTCCTCGGCCGGCGCCGCCTCTTCTCCTTCCTGGGCTTTTTCCCTGAGTATCGGGATCAATATCGCTGACGCCACCGACAGTACCAGTATGAAAAAGCACAGGAGCCAGAGGTACCCAAGCCTGTTTGAAAGTTCCATCTCGCCGAATCGCTGACGCAGCCTTGTAATCATTTAAGATACCCTACCAACTCTCGAAGCGCTTCGCGCCCTTCCGGTATTCCTTGATGTTTTCCTTGAAGCCACGGACAAGGTACAGGATGCGGGCGGAAAATTCCAGTGAAGAGGTTAGCATGTACGCCTCTTCCAGTAGTTCTCCGATGGCGAAGGCCCCGTGGCCGCGCAGCATCACCGCCTTGTGGTCCCTAAGCGCCTCGGGGACGATCCTCGCCACCTCCTCGCTCCCGATTGTCTTTTGAGCGCTGACCACGGGAATCCTGTGGAGGAGATAGGAGCCCTCGGAATCGACAGGGACAAGCGCGTCTTCGGCGAGGGAGAGGGTTGTGGCGTGGACGGGGTGGGTGTGTACGACGGCGAGCGCGCTGGTCGCCATGTAGATGGCCCTGTGGACGATAAGCTCGGAAGAGGCGAGGGTCACCATCGCGTCGTCCTTTTCGAGGCCGGTTTCGATGAGGTCGGAGGGTTTCAGCCTCCCGATCATCGAGCCCCGCCGCGTAATCACTATGCGGTCCCCCATCCTGACGGACATGTTCCCGGCGTGGGAGCTTACGAGCCCGGCAAGGAAGATGTCTCGCCCGATGTCGCGGAACATTTCGTACATTATCCGGCCTCCGTTTCCGAACCAGCCAGCCCGAGGCTCCTTAATTTTTGAGGTGTCGGCCTTCCTTCGGCGTCCCACCCTCTGAACCGGTAGTATTCGTCCAGCATCGCCTTGAGCTCGACGACTTTTCCCGCCGAAGGGCCTTCGGCGAGGGGTTCGGAGAGAAGCCTTTGCGGAAGGGTGTCGTCGCTTCGCCGAAAGCCTCTCTCGACGTTAATCAGCCTTTCGAGGTTGTAAATCCGCTCGCCCGCCGTCATAAGCCCCTGCGCGTCGATCTCCATCCCCGACACCGAGCTTAGCAGCCGGGCGTAGTAATCGTCTTTCAGTGCGAAGGAGGTGAAGCGGCACATCCCTATCGAGTCTACGGCGGAATTGAGGTTTTGCGAGACGATGACGAGCCCGGCCTTGCCCGAAGTGGCGAACCTGTCCACCAGCTTGGGGACGGCGAGTATCTCCGGGGCCACCATGTAGGCGCGCAGGTGGCACCCGCCGCGCGACGAGGTCGCGTAGGAGAGCCCCTGCCCCTGGCATCCCCTCGGGTCGTAGGCGGGAAGTTCCAGTCCCTTGACCGCAATCGAAGCCCACGGCGCGCCTGAGTGGTCGCAGAGTTCGCGGCTGCCGTCCCGGAGTACGGCGCCCCGCCCCTCCCCCTTCGCCATCTGCGCCAGAAGCTCGCCGATTCCCTCCGTCCCGCCTTCGAGGGGGTTCCAGCCGAGCCTGCCCTCTTCGTAAAGCTCTCTGGCGGCGGCGATGGTGGACCCGGCGGAGATGGTGTCGAGGCCGAGATCGTTGGAAAGCCTGTTGAGGCGCACGATCCCGCTGAGGTCATCGAGGCCGAGCGCAGCTCCGAAGGCCCAGAGGGTCTCGAATTCCGGTCCCTCCGACTCCTCGCCATCGACGGTAACCCTTCGGCCGCAGACTATCTGGCAGCCGGGGCAGCCGTGCCTCCCCGTCAGGATGTTGTCTCGTATCGCCTCGCCGCTTATGCGTTCCGCCCCCTCGAAGCGCCCGGCGCGGTAGTTTCCGGTGGGAAGGGCCTCGACCGAGTTCATCACGTTCATCAGAACCGCCGTGCCGAACTGGGGAAGCCCCTTGGAGGTAATGGGATGGGCTGAAAGGAGCTTTTTGCACTCGTCGACGATAAACTCGAAACCCTCGGGGTCGGCGGGAAAGACCTCCCCTTCGCCGAAAATGGTGATGGCCTTCAGTTTCTTCGCCCCGAAGAGCGCGCCCAGCCCTCCCCTGCCGAAAAACCGCCCGTCGTTGCAGACGTTGGCGATGAGGGAGCCGTTTTCACCCGCCTGTCCGATGGTAATGCAGGCCGCTTTTCCGTTTTCCCTCTTCAGCGCCTCCCTTGCCGCCCCGTTGCCCAGCCCCCACAAGGAAGAGGCGTCGATAAAGCGCGGGTCGCCGGGGCCGATGTCGAGACGAAGAGGCGAGGAGGAGACTCCTTCGATGAAGAGCGCGTCGAACCCCGCCCTGCGAAGGTATTCCCCCGCCCTTCCGCCGGAATTGGACTCGAAGACCGTGTTGGTCAGCGGGGAGATGGCGGTAAGAGAGGTGCGCGAGGAGCTTGGCGCTTTCGTGGCGGACAGGGGGGAGGCGGTAAGGATCAGGGGAGCGGACTCGTCGAAGGGGTCGCAAAGGTGGCGGCCAAAGGAGCGCAGCAGCCGGGCTCCGAGCCCGCGCCCGCCGAGGAACTTTTCCAGTTCCCCGCGCTCCAGTCCAATCACCTCGAAGGTGCGGGACGAAAGATCGGCCTTAAGAAGCTTTCCTGCCCAGGTTGACACTCAGCCCTCTCTCTCCCGCCGCTTTTCCCAGGCTTCCAGACACTCCCTGCTGCAAAAATACCTTCCGTCGCCCCTCTTTAAGGCGGAGCTCTTCGGGATATAGACGCCGCACTGGGGATCCTGCACCAGCTCGTCCTTTACGGCGCCCGCCGGTCTGTGCTTTGGTTTTTCCTCTTCGGAACCGAAAAAAGCCTCGCTTAAAATCTTGTAGGCTATGTAGCCGAGAAAAATCAGTACCGCGAGTTTTATCATTTGCCTGACCCGCCAAGGGGGTCGAACTTTTCGCCGAAAGGTTTTACCCCTTCTATCTCGCCAAGTCCGGCGAGCAACTTTGCGACGCTCTTTTTCAACACCGGATGGACCGCCTCGGGAGCTATCTTCGCGAGGGGGACGAGGACGAAGGATCTTAAATGCATCCTCGGGTGGGGGATTTCAAGTGCCTCTTCCCTTATCACCCGCTCTCCCCAAAGGAGGATGTCGAGGTCTACCGTCCGGGGGCCGTCAGCGACCTCCCGCACCCTGCCAAGACTCTTCTCCACCTCCATAAGCACATGGAGGAGTTCGCCGGGAGGCAGCGAAGTTTCGAGCGTCAGAGCCCCGTTAAGAAAGGCGGGCTGCCCCTCGGGGCCGCCGACGGGGGCGGTCTCGAAAAGGGGGCTTACCGCCCTGACCCTTATCCCTTCGGCCTCGTCGAGCGCGCGCACCGCCCGCGAAAGGGTCCCGGGGACATCCCCTATGTTTCCCCCGATGGCGACGTGGACGAGGGATGTCAGCACTATACCAGTTTCGCCTTGACCAGGCGGTCCACCGCTTCGAGAAGGCGCTCCTCGGGAAGGCAGAGGGTCATTCTCGCGTAGCCTTCCCCGGCCTGACCGAAGCCGTTTCCGGGAGTCGCGACCACACCGGTCTTGTCGAGCAGTTCCTTGCAGAAATTGGCCGAGGTCATGCCGTTCGGAACGGGGAACCAGACGTAGAGGGTAGCCTCGGGCGCGCGCACCTTGAAACCGGCCTCGCGAAGACCCTTGACCAGCACGTCCCTGCGCCTCTTGTAGATGTTGCGCAGCTCTTCCTGCGGCCCCTGATCGCCTTCGAGCGCCTCGATGCCCGCAATCTGAATAGCCTCGAAGAGGCCCGAATCGACGTTGGTCTTTATCTTGCCGAGACCCGCGATCACCTCGGCGTTGCCGACGGCGAAACCTATGCGCCAGCCGGTCATGTTGTAGGTCTTGGAGAGGCTGTGAAACTCTATCCCGACCTCCTTCGCTCCCGGTACCTCCAGGAAGCTGCAGGGGCGATTGTCGCCGAAATATATTTCCGAGTAGGCGTTGTCGCTGCAGACGATGATGTCGTATTTCTTCGCGAAGGCGACGACCCTCTCGTAAAAGGGTTTGTCCGCAACCGCCGAGGTGGGGTTGTTGGGGTAGTTTATGAACATTATCTTCGCCTTCTGGCGAACGTCCTCGGGTATCGCTTCCAGATCGGGCAGATAGCCGTTATCCTCCCTGAGGGGCATGAAGTAGGAGCGTCCGCCGGCGAAGATGGTGCCGATGTTGTAGACCGGGTAGCCGGGGTCGGGAACGAGGCTTACGTCGCCCGGATCGATAAAGGCGAGGCTGATGTGGGCTATGCCTTCCTTGGAGCCGATGAGGCTTACGACCTCGGTGGCGGGATCGAGTTTTACGCCGAACCTTCTGCCGTACCAGTTGGCGACCGATTCGCGGAACACCTTAAGCCCCTGATAGGAGGGGTAGCGGTGGTAGGCCGGATTGGGCGCCACTTCCTGGAGCTTGCGCACGATGTTGTCGAAGGTGGGCATGTCCGGGTCGCCTATGCCGAGGTCGATTATGTCCACCCCGCGCTCCCTGACGGCGTTCTTGGCCCGGTCGATTTCCGCGAAAAGATAGGGCGGCAACTGCGCCACCCGGTGAGCAAGCTTGAATTTCATTAAAATCCTCGATCAGATAATTATAAGCCCAGTAAATCCATCATTTCATAAACGCCCGGCTTCTGGGAGGGAATCCAGAGGGCGGCGCGAAGTGCGCCCCTCGCGAAGGTCTCCCTGCTCGAAGCCTTGTGCGTAAGTTCCAGACGCTCTCCGAGAGCGCCGAAGATTACCGTGTGGTCGCCGACGACGTCCCCGGCGCGCACCGCGTGTATTCCAATTTCTTTTTTCGTCCTCTCGCCGGGAAAACCTTCCCTGCCGTAGACAAAATCCTTCGTCTCGTCGCGCCCCAGAGCCTTCGCGGCAGCCTCGGCCAGCCTTTTGGCGGAGCCGGAGGGGGAATCCTTCTTGAAGCGGTGGTGAGTTTCGACTATCTCCACGTCGAAATCGTCGCCCAGCAGCTTCGCGGCCTCGAAGACCAGCTTGAAGAGGACGTTCATACCCACGCTCATGTTGGCCGCGAGAAATATCCTCGCGTCCTTGAGAGCGGCTACCCGTTCCTTCTGCTCCTTCGTGAAGCCGGTGGAGCCTACGACGATGGCCTTGCCCAGCTTCGCCACGGTCACGATGTTCTTCATCGAGACCTCGGCGCTGGTGAAATCTATGAGCACGTCGGCGTTTTTCATCGCCTCGGCCACGTCGCCGGTAACGAGAACATCGACGTTGCAAAAGCCGCAGACCTCGCCCGCGTCCCTGCCTATCGCCGGGTGACCGGGCCTCTCCACCGCTCCCGCGAGGACCATTCCGGGGGTCTCGCGCACGAGCCCGGCGATAAGCCCGCCCATGCGCCCGCCCGCACCGGTGACGGCTACCCGGATCACTTCGCGCCCCCGGCGAGGCCGTAAGCCTCTACGGTCTTGCGCAGCTTTTTGAAGCTCTCCTCGCGAAGCTGGCAGAGGGGCAGGCGCACGGTATCCTCAATCCTGCCCATCATCCCAAGCGCGGCCTTTACCGGCACAGGGTTTACCTCGACGAAGAGGTCTCTGGCCAGCGGGGCCATCTTGTAGTGGAGTTCCCGCGCCTTCTTGATATCTCCGGCGAAAAAGGCCTCGCACATAGCGGACATGTCCCTCGGCGCCAGGTTCGAGACAACGGAGATTACGCCGCAGCCGCCAAGGGCGAGAAGGGGAAGATTGGTCGCGTCGTCGCCGGAAAATACGTCGAAGGACTCGCCGCAAAGCTCGATAATCCGGCTCACCTGCTCAAGGTTTCCCGTGGCTTCCTTTATCCCCACGATTCCGGGAACCTTGGAGATGCGGGCCACAGTCTCGGGAGCGAGGTTCACCGCCGTGCGGCCCGGCACGTTGTAGACGATTATGGGGAAGGCGGATTCTTCCGCCACCTTTTTGTAGTGGAGGTACATCCCCTCGGGAGAGGGCTTGTTGTAGTAGGGGGTTATCATCAGGGCGGCGCTGGCCCCGGCCTTCTTCGCGTGAAGGGTGAGGGCGACCGCCTCGGAGGTGTTGTTGGAGCCGGTTCCCGCGATTACGGGCACCCTCCCTTTCGCCTCCTCCACCGCTATCTCCACCACCCGCCGGTGCTCCTCGTGGCTGAGGGTGGCGGATTCCCCGGTGGTCCCGCAGGGGACGATGCCGTGGATGCCCTGGGCTATCTGCCAGTCTATGTGGCTGCGAAAAGCCTCCTCGTCGATCTTCCCGTTCCGAAAGGGGGTAACGAGAGCCGTTATTGCGCCGCGAAACATGCTTTCCTCCTGAGGGAAAATAAAAAACCGGATTGAAAAAAATTATCGGGAAAGGGGAAGGCTACTCCGCGCCGGGGCACCCGGAGCAGGAGGACTTTGAACCGGCTGCCCCGCAGCCCCCCTTGGGTTTGGCGTCGTCGCCGGATTTTTTGCCGGCGTAACCGCTTTTGTACCAACCCGATCCCTTGAGCGCGAAGGAACTTCTGGAGAGAAGCTTGGCTACCGGACCCTTGCCGCACTCGGGGCATTCGGAAAGGGGCGGATCGCTGAATTTCCTCTGGAGTTCAAATTCTTTTTCGCAGGCGGAGCACTTGTATTCGTAAATCGGCATAACCGGACCTCACTGACGGCGTTTCAGACAATAAAGAAGAAGAACTATAAACTATAACACCGCTTTTTTCCCGAAGCAACGCCGAGGAAGCGGAGGTAGCGGGTCAGTTTGGGAAAAGGAATAAAAAAGCCCCTAAGGGGCCGTGCGGAAACTACGGGGATTCAAAATCATCGTTTAATCGAGAAGCAAGACTGTGGGTAGTCGATGATGAGTTTAAAATTTCCGAGAAAATTTCGCACTCCCAGAATGACGCAGTGCAGATTCGGCATGTAGTCTATCGGTGTATTCAAAATGGTATGGACGACGGTAGCGTTGTCAGCAGCGCCACTATCGTCCACCTTCAAAATTTCGATAGAGGTAGTGTGTGAATAGGCCGTAGTTACTCCGTTCCCGGTCCCGATTCGTTTTGGAGCCCCGGCGTTAAGATTATGACCTAACTCCTGTGCAATCCATGCAGGAAGAGAGCATTCATCCGCCCCTGTGTCAATCAGACCCCATTGTAAGATCGATTGCCCAGTAGCCGGATTGATAATTTTGACGGGGAGCATGGGCCGGGCCATTTGACCCGGCGCAGTAGCTTTGAACGGATATGCGGTGATCGGCATTTAGTATACAAACACCGCCGATTTCTCCGGGACGTACATCACGACCGGGGATTCATAACCTTTTTTACGAGCCGAGGCCATTACGGCGGACGGGTCTTTTCCAGATGCAACGACCTCGCTGTCGTAGAAGGACACCATAGCGACATACTTGCCGCTATACTTTTTGTCCTTAACCAAAACCTGTGCGTCCATTACATTCTCCTCACGCTGCATACCGGTACATCTAACTATCTCGTACCGTACTCAGATGGTCCAGCTAAAGTCAAGTTAAATGACGCCGTAAATTGGCGCTCCAACCCGTAAAATGGCTTGTTCAAATCTACCGGGGGTTTCTCTCTTTTTCTCATAACATAAGGGTACACAACGCTCAAGCATCGTCAACCCGCTCAAATTTCAAGCCGGCCCACACTGCCGGAGAGGGCGGAGCAAAGAGGCATAAGGATTGCGGGAGCCCCTCAGGCGACGTCGAGAGGGCGAAGCGGAAGCAGCTTTTCAATCAGCCCCAGCTTTTCGGCCTCCCTCGCGAAATTTTCGAGGCCGCGAAGATGCCAGGCGGTCAGATCGTAGGAGATCGTCTGCCAGTATTCGACCAGTTCCTCCACCCCCAGCCATTTCGCCTCCTCGGCGTCTGCGGCGTATCTGGCGAAGGAGCGGTAGGCCCTCTGCCTCGCCGCTATCAGGCGGCGGTAAAGTTTCCTGAAGGCCTCGGGCTTTTCGGCGTAGCGGTCGCGCCTCGCTATCCAGAGGGCGAAGACGAAGGGGTCGCCGGTCTGGTCCAGCCAGAGCTTGCCGAGGTCGTAGACGAAGGGGTACGCGCCCGCTTTCGCGGCGCGCAGGGCCTCGTCGCCGATGAGGAGAAGCGCCTCTCCTCCCTCGCTTACTGTGACGTACTCGGGCTTTATCCCCTTCATCCCCTCCAGAATCACCTTAAGGAGCGCGACGGAGGTCGCCGAGGCGGGGGTCAGCGCAACCTTCGCCCCATCCAGCCGTTCGAGGGAAACTTTGCTGAAGAGGAGCACCGAGGCCACCTCCCCGATGGAGGAGATGGAAAGGTCGGGCAAAAAGCCGTAAAGCTCCTGATTGGCGAGGTACTCGAAGCTGCTCGAAGGCGAGATGTCTATCTCCCCCTCCCGGAGCTTTTTGTTCAGTTCGGTGGGAACGCCCCTGACGAAGGAAAGCCCCCCGGCCTCCTCGTCCTCCTCCAGAGCCCTGAAGATGGGTGTGCAGTTCGCGAAACCGATTCTTCCGATTCTCAGGCTTTCCATAACGCCTTTTACATCTCCCCTTTTTAAGGTTTTTCGGAGCGCTCTTATGGTAAATTAATGTGGATTTGAATGGTTAACATACGACCCAAGATAACGCGGGTCAAGCGGGGAAGGATTTTTCCTTGGCGGCTTTTGCCTCTCTTCGGGAATTCATAACTGCGCTGGAAAAGGCGGGGGAGCTAAAACGCATCGCCGAAGAGGTTTCCTGCGACCTCGAAATCGCAGCGGTAAGCGACCTCGAAATGAAGTCTCCCGGCGGCGGCAAGGCTCTCCTTTTCGAGAAGGTGACGGGCCATTCGATGCCCGTCCTCGTCAACGCCTTCGGCAGCAAAAAGAGAATCGCGATGGCGCTGAACGGCGACCCCGACTCCCACGCGGCGAGGATAGAGGAGCTTTTGCACCTCGCCCCGCCCACCGGTATCGGGGATTTTCTAAAGCTACTGCCCAAGGTGGCCTCTCTGCGTTCGGTGGTCCCCAGGAAGAAAAAATCCGGCAAACCGCCCTGTCAGGAGGTGGTCCTCACCGGCGAGGCTATCGACCTGACGAAGATTCCGGTCCTCACCTGCTGGCCGGACGACGGCGGCCCCTTCGTCACCCTCCCCTGCGTCGTTACGAAAGACCCCGCGACGGGAAGGCAGAACGTGGGGATGTACCGGATCCAGATTTTCGACAAGAAGACCACCGGGATGCACTGGCACATCCACAAGGACGGCTCGGTCAGCCACGACGCCCACCGCAGGCTGGGAAAGCGGATGGAGGTGGCCGTGGCCATCGGCACCGACCCCGCCGTCACCTACGCCGCCACCGCCCCGCTCCCGCAGGGTATCGACGAGTTCATGTTCGCCGGATTCCTGCGCCAAAAGCCGGTGGAGCTGGCCAGATGCGTCACCGTGGACCTCTGGGTTCCCTCTACCGCCGAGATAATCCTCGAAGGTTACGTCGAGCCGGGAGAAACTCGGATAGAGGGGCCCTTCGGCGACCACACCGGCTACTACTCGCCCGCCGACCCCTACCCGGTCTTCCACCTCACGGCGATAACCCACCGCAAAAACCCGGTCTACTTCGCCACGGTGGTCGGCATTCCCCCGATGGAGGACGAGTGGCTCGGGTGGGCTACCGAGAGGCTCTTTTTGCCGCTCCTTCGCACCAACTGGCCTGAGGTCGTTGAGATGCACCTCCCGGTGGAGGGGGTCTTCCACAACCTCTGCCTCGCCTCCATACGAAAACTCTACCCGATGCAGGCCAGGAGGCTGATGAGCGGCTTTTGGGGCGCGGGACAGATGAGCTTCACCAAGACCATCTGCGTGATGGAGGAAAACGACCCCGTACGCGACCCGGCGGCGGCGCTCAAAGTCGTCCTCGACAGGGTCCGCATCCCCGAAGACCTCGTCTTTTCCGAGGGAGTGCTGGACGCCCTCGACCACTCCTCCCCCCACCCCCTCTGGGGCGGCAAGTTCGGCGTAGACGCCACGGTGAAGATCGAGGGCGAGCCGGGAGCGGGAGAAATCCTTCCGGCCTCTCCCCCTGTAGGGCCGGAAGAGGTATATTCAAAACTCAAGAGTTCTTTTCCGGGCCTTCTAAGCTGCCTTGCGCCGGTCCGCGGGACGCGCCTCGGCCTTTTTCTCCTCGTCCTCGAAAAGAGGCGGCCGGGGGAAGGTGCGGAGCTTGCGAAAAGCGCCCTCGGGTGCGAGGGAGTGGACATAGCCGTAGCCGTCGAAGGGAGCGCGGGCGACCCCCTCGGGGTTCTGGCCTGGAGGGCGTTCTCCTCGGTCGATCCGAAGCGGGACATCGCCGTGACCGGCAAAAAGCTGGCGATAGACGCCACCTTCAAATCCGGCCCGGAAGAGGGCCATTTCCGCGAGTGGCCAAAAGAGGTATCTCATCCGCCCGAAGTCATTACAAAGGCGAGGAAGCTGCTAAAAGATGAGTGAGAAGAAAAAGATAATTCCGGTTCTAGACCCTCTTTCGGAGGAGGGCGTCGTCTGCAGCGCCGTAGAGGACCAGACGAAGGACTGCAGGGAACAGCTCCCCGAGGTCGTCGAAGCGATACTCGAAAGCTGCCGTAGCGATGCGGAGACCATGACCCACGTGGAATCAGAGCTTCTGCCCTCCAAGGAGGAGGTCAGGCGGCTCGTCCGCATGATGCTGGAGATAGTCTTTCCCGGCTTTTTCGGCGACAAGCTTGTTGACAGGTCCTCCCTCCCCTTCTACATCGGGGAAAAGACCGCCGAACTCCACGACAGGCTTTCGCTGCAGATCGAGCGCGCCATCCGCCACGAGTGCAGGCGCACCAAGCGCTCCTGCACCCACTGCGTCGAGCTTGGGAAGATAGACGCCCTCGAATTCCTGAAGAAGATGCCGGAGGTGAGGCGTCTGGCGGCCAGCGACGTGCGCGCGGCCTTCCGCGGCGACCCTGCGGCCAAGAGCTACGACGAAGTGGTCTTCTGCTACCCCGGCCTTTTCGCCATAACCGTTTACCGGCTGGCCCACGTAATGCA
Source organism: bacterium (assembly GCA_004322275.1). Taxonomy (NCBI): domain Bacteria; species bacterium. The sequence goes on along the minus strand of SCTA01000014.1, from coordinate 30,093 downwards.
CAGCCTCAAGGTCCCTCTTCTTCCCCGTATGATGACCGAATACGCCCACGGCGAAACCGGCATAGACATCCACCCCGGCGCGGCGATCGGCGAGGAATTCTTCGTGGACCACGGCTCCGGCGTCGTCATCGGCGAGACCTGCGAGATAGGCAAGGGCGTCACCCTCTATCAGGGCGTCACCCTCGGCGCGCTGAGTTTCGCCAAAGACGAGCAGGGCGCTCTGGTGCGGGGCACCAAGAGACACCCGACCATCGAGGACGAGGTGGTCATCTACTCCGGCGCTACCATCCTCGGCGGCGCGACGGTCGTCGGCAAGGGCAGCGTTATCGGGGGCAACGTGTGGGTGACGCGCTCCGTCCCGCCGGGGACGACCGTAACCATGTCGAGCCCGGAACTTGTCTACCGGCAGCGGAAAGACTGATTTGAGGAAACTTGCGGCGGCACTGCTTCTTCTGTCTCTTGCCCGCCCCGCCTTCGCGGGGTGGAACCCTCCGGGATGGGAGAAACCCCCTCCCGCCGCTGTGGAAGGGGGCGTCGGCGCGGGTGAAACGGTCGCCAACGGGCTGCTTTACGTCTACCGCAGCTACGTAAGCCCCATCGACAGCGGCAAGTGCCCGAGCTACCCCTCCTGCTCCGCCTACGCCCTCTCGGCGATAAAACAGTACGGCCCCGCGGCGGGGATAATGCTCACCGCCGGGCGGCTGGTCTCCGAGGCCGACGAAGCCGCTTTCTCCCCCGCCGTCTACAAGGGGCGGTGGCTGGTTTCGAGCCCTCCCGAGCGGGACATGGCCTTTCTGGCTGGTGAAAAGTGAAGCGCCTTATTCCCCTTTTGCTCGCACTCTTTCTTGGAGCCGCCGCTTATTGCGCTCCTCCTCCCCCCGAGAGCGCCGAGGGGATGCTCTCCTTCGCCGAGGCGCTCCTGAAAAATCAGGACAGCTACCGGGCAGCGACGGAGTTCATGCGCGTCATTCATTTCTTCCCCGACGACACGGACATAACCGCGAAGGCTCTTACCGGCCTCGGGCGCTCCTACGCTTCGGCGGGAAGGTGGGAAGACGCCTCGGGGGCTTACAGCGCCCTTTTCAACCTCGAACCCACCGCCGAAAACCGCCACCTCTACGGAACGGCGCTCTACCTCGCGGGCATCTACCCTCCGGCGGTGTCGATACTCACCGGCGGCGAGAGCACCCCGGAGTCCTACCGCACCCTCGCCACCCTCGCCTGGATAAAGAGCGGGGAGAAGGCGAAGACACCGGCCAAACTCGACGCCGAAATCGTCAAAGAACATGAACGGCTCCCGGGAAAGAGCCCCGCCCTCGCGGGCCTTCTCTCGGCGGTGCTGCCGGGCTCGGGCCACCTCTACGTGGAGAGGCCGCACGACGCCCTGATGGCCTTCGCCGTTAACTCCATCTTCATCTGGGGAACAATAAGCGCGGCGAACCGTGGCAACGAGGAGGCTGCCCTGGCCCTCGGCGCTATCGAGCTTATCTGGTATTCGGGAACGATTTCGGGAGCGGTGACCGGGGCGCAAAAGTGGAACCACCGCGAAGAAGAGAGATTTTTCGAGCGCCGCGAGAGCGGGAACATACCCTCTTTCTCCCTGTGGGGCGATGCGAAGGGTGGAGGAGTTCTCCTGACCTCTTCGTTTTGACTGAGGCTGTGAAAAACTGTTGCGAGACCCGTTTTCTGTGTCGCGTGCTCGCTCAAAGCTCGCCTAACACCCGGTTATGTCTCGCTTCTCGCTGTGCGTCTCCTTGAAACCGGATCTTCTCTCGACGTTTTTCAACAGCCTCAAAGGCTATGGTGTTGACCAACCGGTAGCGGGCGTCTAGAATCACCCCATTATAAAAACAGCAAACGGAGCATAAAATGGCCAGAGGCGTAAACAAGGCGATACTGATAGGAAATCTCGGCAAGGACCCCGAGGTGCGTTACACGCAAGGGGGCACCGCCGTGTGCAACTTCTCGCTGGCGACAACCGAGCGCCAGAAAAAGGGCGACGAATGGGTTGACCACACCGAGTGGCACAACATCGTCGTCTTCGGAAAAACGGCCGAGAACTGCCAGCAGTACCTCAAGAAGGGCTCCACGGCCTACATCGAGGGGCGCATCCAGAACCGCAAGTGGCAGGACAAAGAGGGCAAGGACCGCTACACCACTGAGATAGTCGCGCAATCCATACAGTTTCTGGGCGGACGACCCAGCGGCGGAGGAGGCGGCGGAAGCAGCAGCGCGGACGCCGGTGGCGGAAGCTACGGCGGCGGCGGCGAGGATTTCCCGAGCGGCGGCGGCGGGGGGTTTGACCCCAACGACGACATCCCGTTTTAATGCAGGTCTAAATTTTGATTTTGTAAACAATTAGCCGCAAGTCTTTGGATTTGCGGTTTTTGTGTTTTCGACCTTTGTAAATTAATTTAGGCCACCAGAATGCTTTTGAAAGGCAGTTGCGGGGGCCGCGAAATGCGAGCAAGCGGGAGACGCGATACAAATGCACCCAACTAAAGGACTTCATTGTGATTACTCTTTATAAATACAGGCCGTTTAACGAATTTCTTAAGCCAATAATTAAGTCACAGAAAATATTTTTCCCTGCAAGAGCTAAGCTTAACGATCCGGAAGATTTGAAAGTAAATCTCATTAATGACGTGGATGAAGATATATATCGTAATTTTCTGTTGCAAAGAGCACGGCAGGAATTATGGCCACGCCAACGTTTAAGATATGAGCTTAAAAAATGTTTAACAGCCCAAGGGTTATCCAAACTGGCTATAAAAAAAATTGAAAACACACAAAGAGTTATGCAAAATTATCTAGATACCCTTGGCATACTGTCGCTCACTAAAGCTAAAGATAGCCCAGAATTGTGGAAGGAGTATGCCGATGAAGGCAAGGGTGTATGTATTGTTTTCCATTTGCCTGAAAAAAATGAATATTTATTTGAAGTTAAGTATGAAGATCAAAGGCCACAGTTGCTATTGAGCAAATTAATGTTGAGTCCTGACGCCGAATCAGAAATGATGAAGGTATTATATACAAAAACAAAAGCTAAATTTGAACATGAGGCAGAATGGCGTTATTTTCTCAAGAATGGTAATTCTGAATTCCCATTTATAGGGGCTGTTGAATCGATAATTCTCGGTAAAAACATGCCTACCAAACACAAAGAAACAATTCAGGGTTGGATTGCGGACGCACCAACTCCAATTCGGGTTATTATATATAAATTCGGGGGCATTACCAGGGCTGTTGGAAAACGTCGAGAGAAGCCCCGGTTTCAAGGAGACGCACAGCGAGAAGCGAGACATAACCGGGTGTTAGGCGAGCTTTGAGCGAGCACGCGACGCAGAAAACACAGGCTCGCAACAGTTTTTCATCAACCTCCATGCACTAAAGCCAGCCTAATCGCTTTCGTTTTTCTTGGGCTTTATCATCCGGTTCCACCCCAGAACGAAAATTATCGTCGCGCAATAGACCACCGCCTGCCAGAAGGGCGCGAGGAAGAATTTCAGCGGTGTTTTTGAAGCGGTATCGACGAAGAGCTCGTTGTACATTACCTGGGAGCCTATTACCGCCGAGGTTATCGAGCCGATAAAGGCGAAGGAAAGGGCTGCGATGTTTTTGGCCTGCTTCGGGAGGAGCGCGAAGGCCGCGGAGGGCGTTATGAGTAGGGGCACGAAGGCGACGGCGGCAAGCGACGACGCGCCCTTGATCGCTATGACGACGAGAACCAGCGCGCCAAGCGCGTTTACGAAGTATATGGCGTTGTTCAGCGCCTTGTTTTCAAAACCCATGAATCGCTCCTGAATTATCGTTTAACCTTGCAATCGGGCATTTAACCACGCCGCGAAGGTTTTTGGCCAAACAATTTAAAGTCTTCCGGCAAGTTCCGTAAGCAGCCTCGCTGAAAATTCCATCCCGCTACGCAGATCCTCAAGCCTGAAATGTTCGTCGGGGCCGTGGATGCGGTCGGAGACGCGCCCCAGACCTGCGAGGACCACCGGAGCGCCAAGGGATTCGGCCAGGGTGTGTACGACCGGGATCGTCGCCCCTTCCCGTATCCTGAAAGGCTCCCTCCCGTAGGCCGCCTCCATCGCGGCGAGAGCTCCCTCCACCGCCGGACCCGAGTAAGGCAGAAGGACCGGCTGCGCCTTGGCCAGCATCTTTGCAGTCATCGTGACGCCCTTCGGCATCACGCTTCTCATCTTCGCTTCGAGGAGTTCGGCGATTCTGTCCGGGTCTTGACCCGGAACGAGGCGGCAGGAGATCTTGGCGGAGGCCGCGGAGGGAATTATCGTCTTCGAGCCCTCTCCGATGTAACCGCTCCACATCCCGTTGACGTCGAGGGTCGGCCTAGCCCAGAGGCGCTCAAGCCAGGTATAGCCGACTTCCCCGGCGAGGGTTTCGACCCCGATTTCCTTCGCGGACGCCGCCTCGTCGAAGGGGAGCTTCTTCCAGTTGTCCCGCTCCCACTGTGCCACAGGGGCAACGCCGTCGAAAAACCCCTCAACCATAATCCTGCCCTCTTCGTCCTTGAGGGAAGTTATCATTTTAGCCAGCGCCTGCGCGGGGTTCATCACTATCCCGCCCATCACGCCGGAGTGGAGGTCGCGGTCGGGGCCGGTGACGGTGAACTCCATGTAGGCGAGCCCCCGGAGGCTGTAGGTGAGGGCCGGGAAGCCGTCGCCGTACATCGGGCCGTCGCTGACGATTACGGCGTCGCAGGCGAGCTTTTTCGCGCTTTCCCGCACGTAGTTGTCGAACTTGCCGGTGTTCGCCTCCTCCTCTCCCTCGACGAGGAAGATGACGTTGACCGGGAGCTTTCCGTAAGCTTTAAGGTGCGCCTTCGCCGCCGCGTAGTGGCACCAGAACTGCCCCTTGTCGTCGCTGGAACCCCTGCAGTAGAGTTTCTCGCCGTCGATGACCGGCGTAAAGGGCTCGTGGTTCCAGCCATCGCTTTTCACGGCGGGCTGCACGTCGTAGTGGCCGTAGATGAGAACGGTCGGAGCGCCGGGATTTTTGTCCCACCTTCCGAGCACCGCGGGATGGCCGCCGGTCTCCTCGACGGAGGCGGCAAAGCCGTCCATTTTCATCTTTTCAGCGAGCCATTCGGCGCAGCGGCGAACGTCACCGGCGCTTTGGGGGTCGGCGCTGACGGAGGGAAAGCGCAGGAACTCGAAAAGCCCGGAGAATGTCTCCGCCTCGCTGTCTTTCAGTGCCTTTAATATCTTTTCCATCGCACCCAAACCCTCAGGCCGTAAGGTCGGCGGTCTTCGCGCCGAGACTCTCCCTGATGTCCTTCGGGGAGAGAAATATTATGCACCCGCGCCGCCCGCCGTTTATCCCGGCCTTTTCAAAGCCGGTGAGCGACTCCTCCATCCAGACCTCCATCGCCTTCCTGACGCCGAAGGGGCTTATCCCGCCGACGAGATAGCCTGTCTGCTTTTCGGCCTCCTCCACCGTGGACATGCGGGCGTTTTTTCCTCCCGCGACGCGGGCGAGCTTTTTTAGGGAAAGCTCCCTCCCCGCGGGCATCAGGCTAAGGACGAAGCGCTTGTCGAGTCCGGCCACGAGGGTCTTTATCATCGACTCGGGCGGCCAGCCGAGGGCCTCGGCGGCGTACTCGGCCCCTTTAACGCGAAAGTCGTACTCGCGAATCTCGTAGGGAATCTTTTTCGCGTCGAGAAAGCGCATCGCCTGGGTTACGGACATCTTTTTATCTCCTGAAGATGGAGAACACCGCTACTCCAAAGAGCTTGTCAAAAACGTCGCGAGCAGCCCCGGATGCAAGGAGACGCACAGCGAAATGCGAGACTGTATCGGCAATACGTCGAGCAGTGAGCGAGCACGCGACGAAGCAAACGGGGCGCGCAGCAGTTTTTCACAAGCTCTCAATTGCGAAGTCCCTGTAATGGCGCGGGTATGCGACCGCCTCGCCTGATGAAACCTTCGGCGCTCACCCTGCTGACCGGCATCACCGGCGCTTCGCCGAGGAGGCCGCCGAAGTGGACCCTGTCGCCCGCCTTCTTTCCGGGAGCGGGGATTATCCTGACGGCGGTGGTCTTGTTGTTGGCGACGCCTATCGCCATCTCGTCGGCTATTATGCCCGCGAGGGTCTCGGCGGAGGTGTCGCCGGGGACGGCTATCATATCGAGGCCGACCGAGCATACCGCGCTCATCGCCTCAAGCTTCTCTATGGTTATCGCTCCCTCTTCGGCGGCCCGTATCATCGCCGCGTCCTCGCTGACGGGGATGAAGGCCCCGGAGAGTCCGCCGACCGAGGAGGAGGCGAAGGAGCCGCCCTTCTTGACGGCGTCGTTGAGCATCATCAGGGCGGCGGTTGAGCCGGGAGCGCCCGCGCGGGCGAGCCCCATCACCTCCAGTATCTGCGCCACCGAGTCGCCCTCGGCGGGGGTGGGCGCGAGGGAAAGATCGAGTATGCCGAAGCTTACGCCCAGCTTCTTCGCCATCTGCCTGCCGACAAGCTCTCCGGCCCTTGTAATCTTGAAGGCCGTCTTTTTAATGGCTTCGGCGACCTCGCCGAGATTAGCGCCGGGGCCGAGCTTTTCGAGGGCGCGCCTCACCGTTCCGGGGCCTGAGACGCCGACCAGAATGGCGTTTTCAGGCTCGCCGGGGCCGAAGAAGGCCCCCGCCATGAAGGGGTTGTCCTCGACGGCGTTGGCGAAGATGACCAGCTTCGCGCAGCCGAGGCCGTCCGCCTCGGCGGTGAGGTTTGCGGTCTCCAGCAGTATCTTCCCCATCTCGTAGCAGGCGTCCATGTTTATGCCGGTGCGCAGAGAAGCGACCGAGATCGAGGAACAGAGCCTTTCGGTGGTGGAAAGGACCTCGGGAATGGCCTTTATCAGCGCCCTGTCCACGTGGGTCTCCCCCTTGTGGACGAGGGCGGAGAAGCCGCCGACGAAATTGACCCCGACGTCGCGGGCGGCAAGGTCGATGGCGTGGGCGACCTCTACGAAAGCCTCCGGCACCTTCGAGGGGACGATCAGGGCGAGGGGCGAGAGGCTTATGCGGGTGTTGACTATGGGGAGGCCGTACTGGGTTTCGATCTCCAGCGCCGTGTCCCTTAGCCTCTCCGCCTTTGAGCGTATCTTGCGGCCGATCTTGTCGGCGCACTTCTTCGGATCGGGGTCGGAGCAGTCCCACAGGGAGAGGCCGAGGGTGACCGTCCTTATATCCAGCTTCTCATCGGCTATCATGCCGATGGTTTCGTAGATCTCTTCGCTTGAAAACTTCATGGATACAAATACCTCTCAGACCCGGTGCATATACTGGAAAAGCTCGGCGTCCTGAATCGTTACCTTGAGCCCCATCGGCCCGACGGCCTCGTCGAGTTTCGCGTTTATCTCCGCCAGCCCAAGCGCGGAGCCGGAGATGTCGGCCATCATCGTCATGGCGAAGACGTCGCCCGCGAAGACCTTCTGGTTTATGTCCTCGATGTTGACGGTGTTTTCGGCCAGGACCGTCGCGACCTTGGCGACGATGCCCACCTGATCGCGTCCGATGACGGCGATCACTATCTTTTTACCTTTTTTAGCCTGAACCATTTTTCTTCTTTCTCCCAAAATTGATTATTCTACGCCGTACCCGCGCGGGGTGACGATTCTGCCCCCCAGAATACGGGTCGTCGAATTTCCTATTATTATCACGCACATCATGTCCACCTCTTCGCCCGCCGCGTTCCCCAGGGTCGTCAGCCGGATGGACTGGTCTTCCCGAAGGGCGTTTCGCACTATGCCGACGGGGGTCGAAGGGGGGCGATGACGCATAAGTATAGCGCAGGCGCGGTCGAGATGTTTGACGCGCTTTTTCGACCGGGGGTTGTAGAGGGCGACGACGAAATCCCCCGCTCCCGCGCCTTCGAGGCGCTTTTCGATGGTCTCCCAGGGCGTCATGAGGTCGGAGAGGGAGATTACGGCGAAATCCGTCATCAGCGGGGCTCCGAGGAGCGAGGCCGCGGCGCTGACCGCCGAAACTCCGGGGACCACCTCAACCTCCACACGGCCTTCCGGGTCGGCTTTTTCGAGGAGTTCGAGGACGAGTCCGGCCATGCCGTAGACCCCGGGGTCTCCGGTGGACACCACGGCGACTTTGCGCCCTAGGAGGGCGAGCTCGACGGCCTTTTGGCACCGCTCCGTCTCGCGGGTCATGCCGGTGGAGACCACTTCCTTGCCCTCAATAAGGGAGCCGAGCATTCCGACGTAAAGGGAGTAGCCGACTATAACTTCGGCTTCCATGAGGGCGCAAAGGGCGCGGCTTGTCATGTGCTCCCGCGAGCCGGGGCCGATGCCTACGATGTAAATCATTATTTATTCTCCGCCGCAATCAGGGCCACGGCCAGAGTCCAGACTCCTCCGGACTTTTTTTCAATTAAAAGCGAGCCGCCCGAACTTCCCGCGAGCGCGGCAGCCTCCGAGACCGAGGAGGTGCCGACGGCTTCCATGACTCTCCGCGAGGGGTTGGGCGTTTCAAATTTTGCGAGTGTTTCAGAGGAAAAAGTGAGGAACGGCGCTCCGAGGCTCTTTGCCAGTTCAATGAGGGCTGCTTCGTTTTTCTTGGCGTCTACGCTGGCGACCATCGCCGCGCACAGTGGAGAAAGTCCCGATGAAGCGAGCGCCCCCAGAATCCCTTCCCGGACGGTTTTAGGGTCCGCGCCGAGTCTGCACCCAACGCCGAGACAAAGAACCTTCGGCCTTACGAAGAGCGCTCCGGGAAGCTCCTCCAGCCGGGGAGTCACCGCGATCAGCGGGCCTCCGTAGCTTCTGGCCTCTCCTGCGCCGGTCGAGATGAAGGCGAGATGTTCGGCGATATCCTCAACGAGGTCTAGCGAGAGGAGGGGGTCGAGGTAGAGCCCGACTCCGTCGCCGTTGACCCAGGCAGAATTTATCAGCCTTACCGCGCCCCTGTTTTCAATCGCCCACCCCTTTTTCGCCGCCCAGACTTCGACGGCAGGCTTTTTCGCCGTATCGGTGGCGGTGGTTATGACCGCCTGAAGGCCGAGTTCTTGGGCAAGCTCCTGTGCAAGTTCGTTCGCGCCGCCGAGGTGACCCGAAAGGAGGGGAACGGCGAAGCTGCCCTCCGAATCGAGCAGTATAACCGCCGGATCGGTGTATTTGTCCTTCAGCAGGGGCGCTATGGAGCGCACCGCGATGCCGGAAGCCATTACCAGAAAGAGCCCCCTGCTCTTTTTCCAGAGTCTTGCGATGAGGGACGCCACCGGCTCGGAGAAGGGTATCGCCTCCCCGGTGGCGAAGCGCTCGGGAAGGTAGACTTTCGCCCCCGTGGCCCCGGCCAGCCGGAGGGCCGTCTTTGCTCCGGTCTTCGTGAGGGCGATGGCGTAAAGCTCCCCGCTGCCGCCCGGAGGGGTTGTCACTTCTCTCCCTCGCGGTAGCCGTGGGTAAAGGAAGAATCGTAGAGCTTCGAGGGAGTGAAAGAGCTTCCGAGAATACGGGGACCGAGGGGGTCGCCGACTATTATCATCGACTGCCTCGTAAATCCGGCTTCGGAGACCTTTTTTGCGATATCGGAAAGGGTTCCGGCGACGAAGGACTGATCCGGCCAACTCGCCCGCGAGACCACCGCCGCCGGGGTATCGGGCGAACGCCCTCCTTCCAGACACTTTTGGACCACCTCCGCGATTCTGTCCACGGAGAGGAAGACGCAAAGGGTCGCGCCGGTGGAGGCGAGCTTTTCGAGCCCTTCCGATTCCGGTACGGGAGTCCTGCCCGATAGCCGTGTGAAGATTACCGTCTGGCTCATCCCCGGCAGGGTTAGCTGGCTCCGGAGCGCCGCCGCCGAGGCGAAGGCGCTGGAGACTCCGGGGATAACCGAGGTCTCGACCCCCTCCTCTTCTAAGGGAAGCATCTGCTCCAGTATCGCTCCGTAGAGAGAGGGGTCTCCGGTGTGAAGGCGGACGACGGACTTGCCGGCTCTGGCGGCTTCGAGGCAGACGCGGGTGGTCTCGTCGAGGTTCATCCCCGCCGTGTCGTAAATTTCAGAGGCTTTTTTCGCGTATTTCAAAAGCCCGGGGTTGACCAGGCTTCCGGCGTAAAGGACCACGTCGGCCCTTGCCAGAGCCTCGCTGCCCGCGACCGTGATCAGGCCGGGATCTCCGGGACCCGCCCCTACGAAAACTACCTTGCCTTTCAAAGCGCTTTCTCTCCGGGGTTTGTGATTTTAACTAGTATCACCGGATTTTCGGCGGCGCGGATGTTACCCTCGCCGACCTTGCGCGACCGGCTGAAAGAGAGATCGACCCACTCGGCCGCCTTGTTGTTGTTTTTGGCCCAGATGATCGCCTCGGCGAAGGTCTCGGAGAGGACGGCGGAGACGACGACTATGCCGCCCTCTTTGAGCCTCGCGAAACTCTTGTCGAGTATCTCCGGGAGACGGCCGCCGGAACCGCCGACGAAAACCCTGTCCGGCGGCGGAAGGCCGTCGAGGGCGTCGGGGGCGGGGCCGTTGGCTATCCACACGCTCGCCGTGCGAAAGCGCCTTCTGTTTTCCCTTATGTGCACAAGCGCTTCTTCGTCCCGCTCCACCGACCAGACCTGTATGTAGGGGTTCAAAAGCGCCGCCTCGATGCCCACGGAGCCGGAGCCCGCCCCCACGTCCCAAAGCACCGACCTTCCCCTCGGAAGCTCCAGAAGACCCATGATTACGGCGCGGACAGCCGCCTTGGTTATCTTCCCCCGGTCGTGGTCGAAAAGGGCGTCGGGGATTCCGGGGCCAAAGGGCCTCGGGTCCTGGCTGGCCTGCACCAGTATGACGACGTTGAGGTCCGAGCCCTCCCAGTCTTTGAAATCCTCCACCAGCCCGCGCATCACCGACTCGTGGGGCTGGCCGAGGTCGGAGCAGACTATCATTTCGAGGTCGTCCCACCCGGTTTCCATCAGGAAGCGCGCGATCCTCGCCGGGGTGTTCACCGAATCGGTGAAGAGGCCGACCTTGGGCGCCCCGAGAACCTGAGCCAGCTCCTGAAGGTCGCGGCCGTGGAGGCTGGTGATGCGGGCGTCCGACCAGCTCAGGCCAGCCTGCGCGAAAGCCACCTGCATGGCGGAGACCGCCGGGCGGATGACCACCTCGCCGTGCTCGAATTTCCTGAGAAGCAGCGCCGCCACGCCGAAGAACGCGGGGTCTCCCGAGGCGAGAAAGACGGCGCTGCGCGAGGGGTCGGCGGCGACCTCCAGAGCGCGTTCGACGACCTTCCCCTCGACCACCTCCACCATCCCGGCGATGTTGTCGACGAGAAAGCGGTGGCGTTCCGAGGTGTAGACTATCCCCGATTCGGCGATGATTTTCTGCGTGTCGAGGTCGAGCTTGCGGCAGCCCGGATGCACTCCGATTACCCAGACCCTTGTCTTTTTCATTTTCGTGACTCTCCACGGATGGAAGCGCGAGAAAGGCGATTTCCCGAATAGTCAAAGAGAACCGCTTCTACGTCCACTCCCCCGTTTACCCTCTTTGAAGCGATTTTGGCCACTTCCCCCGTAAGCAGTGAAAAGACCCCCCTGTCCCCCCTGGCCGCCAGCTCGTCATAAAGCTGCCGGGCGGTGTTCGCGCCCAGAGCGGCCTTCGCCTCTTCCGGCGGGAAACCAGCCCTATCCATGAGTTCCTTTACGACCAGAAGATCAAGGGTGGAATTGCGGACGTGGGTCTGCAGATTCCCTCCGGCCACCTTGCAGAACTTGGCGAACTGCCCGACGACGACCGGCGAAAGGCCCCTCTTCGCGGCCTCGTCCAGCGCGAAACCTACGTGATCGCCCATTATCACCGCCGCGTTGTCCCTAAGCTCGGGAAAGAGCTTTTTCCCGGCGTTTTCGCTGGTTCTCCCGAAGGCGAGAAGAGCCCGTGACTGCCCCGAAGCCTTCGCCACGTCGAGACAGGCGGCTATTGTCGCCATCCACGCGGAGGCGGACATCGGTATGACGATTCCCGTGGTCCCGAGAATCGATATGCCTCCGATAATGCCGAGCTGGGCGTTCATCGTGCGCTTCGAGCGCTCAACCCCCTCGGGGGCGCTTATCGTGACCCGCAGGGGAACGTTCTCCATCCCCGCCTCAAGCGCCGCGCTCCTGACAGCCTCTTCAATCATGCGCCGTGGGACGGGATTTATCGCCGGGTCGCCGGGCTTGACCGCGAGGCCGGGCTTGGTGACCCTGCCTATCCCCTCGCCGCCCTCTATCTCCACCATGCGCAGGGAAACTTCGTCTCCCCCCCTCGCGGCTATCGCCACCGTGGCGCGTATCTCCATGCCGTTGGTCACGTCGGGGTGGTCGTCGCCGCCGTCCTTGAATACGCCGCAGGAGGACCAGCCCATGCCGTTTTGAGTGCCGGTGAGTTTGAAGCTGACCTCTTTGGCGTCCTCGCTCCCCCAGGGGAGAGGAAGGCTTACGGCTCCCGTTTCCCTGCCGAAGAGCGCAAGAGTCGCCCCCCTGGCCGCCGCCGCCGCTGTGGCGCCGGTGGAATAGCCGTGGCGAAGGATCTTTCTGGTCATGACGGAGGCTAGACCTCGCCCAGCGCGACTTTGAAGAGAGCGTTGACGCAGGCCGCTGCCACGTTGCTCCCCCCCTTGTTGCCTGCGCAGGAGATCCAGGGGAAATCGCTTCTTTGCATGAGCGCTTCCTTCGATTCCGCCGCCCCGACGAAGCCCACGACGACGCCGACCACGAGTTTCGGCCTCGCCAGCCCCTCGTCGCAGAGTTCAAGCAGCCGGAATAGGGCTGTGGGCGCGTTGCCGAATACGAAGACCGCCTCGGGGAAGTTCTTAACGGCCTTTTCGACCGCCGCTATCGAGCGGGTCACCCCTCTTTCGCGCGCCGAAGCCGTGACTCCCTCGTCGCCGATGTAGCAGTTGACCGTGGAGCCGAACCTGTCGGCGCGGACCCTGCTTATCCCCGAGCGGGCCATCTCCACGTCGGTAACGATGGGAGCGCCGCCCGAAAGGGCCTTTGCTCCCGCCTCAATAGCTCCTTCGCTCCATTTAACTATCGCTGAGAAGGAAGGGTCGCCGGTGGCGTGAATCACCCTCTTAACCAGCGCCTTTTGGGCGAGATTCAGTTTTGACAGGTCCGCGAGCCCTTCGATTATGCGGAAACTTTCCTTTTCTATCTCGTCGGGGCGTATGTCGTAGCCCCACCTCTTGTCAAGTCCGGTCACCAGTATCTCCAGTATCCGCTCCGAGCCAGCCTCATGGTCTTCGGTGAAGACCGGGGCGCGGGCAGAGCGTTATTGCGATGTCTTTTCAGTTCCAAGAAGAGAAAGATGCTTGCACAGCGAAGTCAGGCAAGTCAAGTCCGCGAGACCGGCCGCCATGCGGGTGCAGCTTTGCTGCGTGCGATAGATTTTAACAGGAAATCCGGCGGCGTGTCTGCGGTTAACTCACTGCTCCACCAGGGGAACGGAAAAAGAGAAGGTCGCGCCGCGCCCGGGGGAGCTTTCGACCCAGATGTACCCTCCGAGGCGCTCGACAAGATCCCTCGATATCGAAAGGCCGAGCCCGGTTCCCAGAGACTGGTGCTTTCGCGGGTCTCGAAGCTGGGTGTACCTGTCGAAAATCTCCTTGACCTTCCTCGGGTCTATCCCCGGCCCCTCGTCGGTCACAGATACAAGAGCGAAACGGCCGCGCCACCTCGCCCTGACCGTTATGGTGCTGCCGTCGGGCGCGAACTTCGCCGCGTTGCCGAGAAGGTTGTTTATCACCTGCACCAGCCTGTCGGGATCGGCGAAGACCATGGGGATGTTCTTGTCGAATTGCCTCTCTATTTGAAGACTGCTCTTTGAGAAAAGCGCTTCGGTGGAATTGAGTGATTTTTCTATGAGCTTCGCGAGATCGACGGGCTGGAGGTTAACTTCGAGTTTCCCTGCCTCTATCTTGGAGAGGTCGAGAAGGTCGTTTATCATCCTCGTAAGCCGCTGCGCCTCGTCGTTTATTATCTCGGCGAAGCGCCGCCGCTTGGCCAGATCGTCCACGTCGTAGCGCAGGAATATCTCGGAGAAGGACTGAATGGAGGTGAGCGGGGTGCGAAGCTCGTGGCTGACGTTGGACAAAAACTCGCTCTTTAGCCTGTCCAGTTCCCTCAGCCTTTCGTTGGCGGCCTCAAGCTCCGCCGTCCTCTGCCTTACCCTCTCCTCCATGACAAGGCTTGCGGAGCGCACCTGCTTGTAGAGGTTGGCGTTCACCACCGCCAGCGCGAGCTGGTTGGCCAGCGCCTGCAGGAGGGCGACGAACTGGTCGGTGAATTTTTCCGGCCCCCTCGTGGAGTAGGCGGCGAGAACCCCTATCGGCTTGTCCTCGTGAATCATGGGGATGTGGACGAGCGCGGTGACGGGGATGAACCTTCGGAGCATCTCGTAGTGAGAGGAGGGCGGAGCCTCCCTGGTATCGCGGACGACCACCGGCTTCGCGTCGAGAAAAGCCCTGCCGAACATCGTGCTTCTGGTGGGGATAATCCTCGTCGCCTCGATGTAGTCCCTGTCCATGCCTATCGAGGCCCGCACCTCAAGATGCCCGCGCTCGTTCAACAGGCGTATGGCGAGGTGCTGGAAGCCGAACTCCCTTTTGATGAGCTTCAAAATGCTGTCGAGGAGCTTGTCCAGGTCGAGGCTGGCCGCTAATATGCCGCTGGCCTCGTGGAGGACGCTGAGGTCGCGGAGCCTTCTTTCAAGCTCCGCCCTTCCGGCCGCGAGCCTCCCCATGAGGACGAACGCCGCCAGCGCGCCCACGCCGAGGCCGATAAGAAGGGCTATGAGGTATAGAGTCGCCATGTTAAGCCCTTTTGAAAGGCTTTAATAAAGAACTAGAAACGGGAGGCCTGCCAGCGCAAGATCAGGTTGCGGTCGCAAAAAGCCTTGGCCTGCCCGAGGGTTCGCACCCCCCTCGCCTCCAGCAAGGGAAGAAGCCGCACGAATATCTCGGCGGTGGCCCTGGCGTCGCCGTCCGAGGTGTGACGCCCCTCTATCGTGACGCCCAGTCTCTCGGCTATGGAGTCGAGATTGTGGCCCGGAAGGTCGCCGTGGACGCCGTAAGAGAGAAAGAGGGTGTCGAGCACCGGGTTGTCTACCTGCGGAAGCTCGTTCTCTCTCGCGGCTATCTCCAGAAACTTCATGTCGAACGCCGCGTTGTGGGCCACCAGCACCGCTCCGCCGATATACTGGCCGAAGCTCTTGTAGACCTCGGCGATGGAAGGCGCGTCCTTCACCATCACGTCGGTGAGCCCGTGGAAGAGGGTAGACTCTTTGGGTATCGGAATCTGCGGGTTGACCAGGGTGTGAAAATCTCCGGCCTGCACTATCTTTCCCTTGCGGATTCTCACGGCGCTGAGGCTGACTACGCGGTCGCCCTTCAAGGGCCTAAGTCCCGTTGTCTCGGTGTCGAAAACCACGATCTCCAGATCCTTCAGGTCCCTCTCAAGAGTCTCCCTGACCTCGGCCCCCGAACGCGCGAGGAAGAGGTCGAAATCGTAGAAATCCGGCTGATCGTCGAAGATTCTGACGCCGCTTTCGGCCTGCGGCATCCGGGAGGCCCTGACCATGCCGAACCGGACCTCGAAGGAGCCCTCCGAAACACGGGTCCATATTTCGCCCCGGTTTCTCTTTACGGCCTCGGCTATGGTGATCTGCTCCTCGCCCTGCTGCTCGACCAGCATCGACTCCATCCCTTCGGGGCTCGGCCCCTGCGAACCCGCAAGACGGAAGGTGGCGACCACCATGTCCTCTTCGGCTTCCAGCGTGGCCTCGACGGGGTTCCAGCCGGTGGAGTTCGCCGCCAGCCACCTTAGCACCGAGGACATGGCGAGGATGCAGCCGTAAGGCTCTACCGCCACGGGCGGAAGGGGCCCCTCCGGGGGCTGGAAATGGGCGTAAACGCCGGGGATTGCGGCGAGAGCCTCTTCCACCAGCCCCTTGGCGTCGGTCGGCTGCCCCTGCCAGTGGGAGCTGGGCATTCTGGCCTCAGCCTTCTCTCCCTCCTGAAGCTGGACGAGGCAGCTTTCGACTTCGCTCCGAAGGGCGCAGACGAAGGCTTTTTGTTTTTCCTCGGAGAGGTTCTTGTGAGTCTCGATTATCTGTGCGATCGACTGCACCGAGGTCATCGGGCTCTTGAGGCGCGTCGGAAGTGTGCGCAGGGCCGTTTCGATCTGCTTTTCCCGCTCGGCCTCTTCGGTCACGTCCCGGAAGGCCAGCAGAAAACCCGCCCTTTCTCCGCCCGGCCCCGGCATCGCCGCCATGACGCCCTTGAGCAGCTTCCCGCCGGGGAGAGGAAATATGACATGCTCGACGCCGTCGCGTCCCTCTTCCCACGCGGCGCGGAGCCTGCGCATGTGGTAATCGACCCTTCCCTTTGGGAGGAGGCGGTTCAGCGGCGAGCCGACCCCGAACTCCGGCCCGCCCGCGAGCACGGACCTCGCCCGGGGGTTCATCAGAATTATTTCGCCGACCTCGTTTACCGCGACGACGCCCTCGACCATTGTCCGAAGCACCGTGGCGAGGCGGCTCTTTTCCTCCTGAAGATTCAGGGTCACCTGCCGCACGCGGTCCTCAAGCTCGCTGTAGGCCCCTTCGAGGGCGTGCGCCATGTCGTTGAAATCCCTGGCGAGGGATTCCAGCTCGTCGCCGGTCTTTACGGAGATGCGGTGCGAGAGGTTTATTCTCGCGATAATCTCAGCGCCGTGCCGTATCTCGTCGATAGGCTCGGTGAACTTTTCGGCCAGCTGCCAGGCGACGAAGGCGCAGAAGAGCCCGAGAAAGACGCCCATTACGTAAATCGGCGTCATAACGTCCGGGGCGGTGCCCTCGGGCAGGGAGCTCAGGATGGCGGCGGAAATGATCAGGAAAGGAATGACGGAAATCAGGACGAGCGAGATGATCAGGCGCACGCGGATGCGCCTCAGGAAGGGAACGGTCCTGTCCTTGGAGGGGGTCATTTTTCCAGCAGAGCCCGCATTTCGGCTACAAGCTCTCCGGCGTGGAAGGGTTTGGAGACGTAGGCGTCAGCCCCGACCTCAAGCCCCTTTTTCCTTTCGAGCGGCTGGCCCTTGGCGGTCAACATTATCACCCTGGCGGGATTTTTTTCTTCCTTGAGGATGCGGCAGACCTCATAGCCGTCCCTCCTGGGCATGGCTACGTCCAGAAGCACTATGTCGGGAGAAAAAGAGCGCGCGATTTCGAGAGCTTCCTCGCCGTCGCCTGCGGTTTTAACCTCAAACCCCTCTTCCTCGAGGATAAACTCCAGCGACAACAGTATATTCGGCTCGTCGTCGACGACGAGGACCTTTTTTTTGGACATTCTCAAGCCTCCGGCAGGAGATCGCGCGGCTTTCAGGCAAGCCCCGGGCAAACCATAAAAACGATATTTTATTTTGGCACGTCAGTCAATCGGGTTTATCCAACTCGTTGACACCCGCAAAGGGGACCGATAGGATGGCTCCATGGAAACCACCGCCCCGGGCAGATTCGATTTCATAAAAAAACACCCGCTCCTTTGGACCGCAGCCGCGATAGGGCTCGGCGCCCTTCTTGGCTTTTTCGCCTCCTCCGAGACGAGGGAGAAGGCGATCGTCCACGGCCACCGGACCTCCCAGCTTGTCACCTCGAACATAGAGGAGGCCCGCAAGGCCCACCTTGGCGGCGACAAGACGCTGGAAAGGAAGCTTCTCGACGAGGCCCGGAAAACCCTGGAAACCTCGCCGCAGTCGAGGGAGGCCGCAGTCTACGTCTCGATCCTTACCGACCTCGCCGCCGCCGACCTCGCGGCGGATTACCCCACCGACGACAGCATCGAAAAGGCCAAGGCTATGCTGGAGCGAGCCTGGGAGCTTTCGGCGGAAATGGACCCCCCCCTTCGCGCCTCCGTGGCCCGTCAACTGTCGATAGCGGAAATTTACGAGGGCAACCCCGACCTCTCGGAGAAATGGCTCCGGACCGCCATCGACCTCGGGGCGAACGTCAAGGATTCCGAAGCGCAACTGGAAACCATAAGGAAGATTCAGGCCTGGAAGAAGCGGACTCCCGCCGGAAGATAAGCTATTGGGCCGCTTCGGGCTTTCTGTTAGGCCTGCGCCGTCTCCTCCTCGGTCTCCCCTTCTTCGCGGGCGTCTCGGAACTCTTTCCTTCGACAAACGCGCGCCAGTACTCCAGCGCGGGGCGAAGCTCCTCCCTGATCTCGGCGTATTTGAGGCAGAATTCCCAGGCGAAGCGAAACTCCGGTTTTCTGGCAAAACGCCCCTTCGAGCGGTAATTTTTGCCCTTACCTATGCGGTAGAGCGACATGACAAGTTCGCGCGCGTTGTGCCGTATGTGAGCCGCGAGCTGATACTCGGCGCAAAGCTCGCCAATCTCGCGCGAGCAGGTTTCCGCGGCCAGCTCCAGGGATATGTCGGCCCCGAAGGGGCATTCTTTGGCTATTCCCGGAAGTGCCATCGCCGCCACGTAAGCGAACTCCGGCCCCTCCTCCCCCGCGCGAACCCTCTGGTCGAGCCACTCCAGCATGTGAAATATGCCGCCGGTCTCCCTGACGTTGGGGTAGATGGCCTTGAAAAGCCCGAGCTCGTCGGCCTTTGAAAGAACCCTTGCGGTTATCGCCTTTTGTTGCATCTGGCGAAGCTCTTCGCGCAGCCTCGCCCTGGAGGCGCCGGAGATAAGCGGCGCGTTTCTGCGTATGCCCTCCAGAGTCGCCTCTTCGATGGAAAAATCCAGCCGCGCGGCGAATTCGAGGGCTCTTAGCATGCGGACGGGGTCTTCGGCGAATCTCTCGTCGGGGTCCCCGATGAGGCGAATTATTCCGGCTTCGAGGTCTTTCAGGCCGCCGGTGTAATCCAGTATCGTGAAATCGGTAAAATCGTAGAAAAGCGAGTTGACGGTGAAGTCGCGCCGAAGAGCGTCGTCCTCGGGCGAACCGAAGGCCGCGCCGGTGTGATCCATGTCCTCCGGGTGCATTTCGCTCCCCTCGGCGCTCCCGGCGGGGCCGCGGAAGGTGGTCACCTCCACGACCTTGTCAGGCTCTCCTCTCCTGCGGAAAAACACGTGAGCTATGCGGAATCTCCTGCCGACGAGCCTGCAGTTGCGGAATATGTGCTTTATCTGGCTAGGCCGGGCGTCGGTCCCGATGTCGAAGTCGTTCGGCTCCCTGCCGAGCAGGATGTCACGGACGGCTCCTCCGACCAGATAGGCCAAAAATCCCTCGCTGCGGAGTTTTCTCATTATCCAGAGGACGTCCGGATCGATGAGGGAACGGCTTAGCGGGTGTTCCTGGCGTGAAAGCCGCACCGGGCTTGTGGCTGAAATCTCTTCTTTGGCTTGCATGACCTTAAAGTTTCAAAACCTCGTACGTGCAGTATCCTTTAATCCGTGCGCATTCTATCAGAAAAGGTCATGCCGGGCGAGCCCGTCTGAAATTTTATGCGGGAGTGATTTTTGGGCCTCGATCGGCCATGCTAAACCCTCCGGCCCGGCGGCGCGTCTGTACGGGTTGAGCGTACGCAGCCAAAAAAATCGCGTATTTTGCCCCATCCCTTTCCTTTAAAGATTTATCGTTAAGTTGTACAATACGCCCAAGTGTTTGCTTTTGAGGAGGTGTTGCCTTGAATCGCCTGATTAAATTATCCATCCTGAGTCTTGCCCTCTTCGCGGTAACGGAGGGCGCCTTCGCCTTCGGGGGCTGCGGCGAGGGAAGCTGCGTGGACTGCCACAGTCTTTCAAAAGAGCAGGCTCAGGAAGCGATAGCGCCGCTCGGCCTCACCGCCGAGGTCATAGAGGTCAAGCTGTCCAAAGTCCCGGGCTTGTGGTCCATAGCCGTCTTCGACAAACGCAACAACAAAAAGATCCCCCTCTACATCGACTACTCCAAAAAGTATCTCATCCAGGGGGACGTGGTCGAGATCGCCACCCGCGAAAGCCTGACCCGCATGACGATGGCCGAGCTAAACAGGGTCAACACGGATGACATCCCCCTCGACGACGCTCTGGTGCTCGGCTCTCCCAAGGCGAAATTCAAGGTCATAGTCTTCGACGACCCCGAATGCCCCTTCTGCAAGAAGTTTCAGGAGGAGATGAAAAAGGTTGTAGCGAAGCGGAGCGACATAGCCTTCTACATCAAAATGCTGCCGCTCAAGATTCACCCGAAAGCAAGGGCGAAGGCCGAAGCGATAATCTGCGCCAAATCCCTGGAGCTTCTCGACAAGACCCTTGCCGGGGAGGAGATACCCGCCGCCACCTGCAAGACCGATCAGATCGACAAAAACGAGGCGCTGGCGGCGAAGCTTGATATCCGCTCGACCCCTACCTTCATCGTCCCTGACGGAAGGGTTTTCCCCGGCGCGAGATCCGCGGAGGATGTCATAAAATTCGTGGACAGTCCGCTGCCGCCGTTAAAAAAGTGACAATCGACAGCTTCGCCGGGCTCCGATGAACCGCTACAAAACCTTCGGCCTTCATCTGCTGATAAGCGCGGTCCTTATAACCGCCATCAGCGCCCTTTTCGTCTTCTGGTGGTTCCCTCCCCCCTTCCTCTACGCCGAGGGAGGGTGGAGGGCGCTTCGCATAATCGCCTGCGTGGACGCCACCGTGGGCCCGCTTCTCACCCTCATCGTCTGTAACCCCAAAAAGGCAAAAAAGGTCATAATCAAGGATCTGGCTTTCATCGGCGCGCTGCAACTGGCCGCCATGTCCTGGGGGCTCTGGTCGATTTACGGCCAGCGCACCGTCGCGGTGGTCGGGTCCGACGGCACCTTTTATTCCATCGAGGCGGACAACTCTTCGGCGGCTACGAAGAGGGCGGGGGAACTAGGAGGCGGACACAAGCCCGCCTACGTCGTCCTTGACCTGCCAAGAGACCTTAACGAGAGGCAGAAAATCAGATTCGAGTCGATGCAGACGAAAATTCCGATTTATAATTTCGACCGGTACTACGTCCCGCTTGGAAAGGAAGCTCTGGAGGAGCTGGCCTACTCCGAGCCGAAACTTGAAAAGATGGTCCCCGAAGGCCCGGCGGGCATGGACAAGGTAAAAGCTTTTCTGGGAAAAAAGGGAAGAGCGAGGGAAGATTTTTTCATCTTCCCCGTCCAGGCGAGAGACTCGAAGTTCATCATTTTCATCGACCGGAAAGAGGGCACTGTAGCGGGCTGGCTGCACGACATCGAGACCGGCAAGGATTACTGAATTTCGTCTCTTTGTCAGCCTCGGGAAAGTCTTTCGATCGTTTCAGCCGCGTCGCCCCGCAGCTTTAGCCGGAGCACCTTTTTCCCGCTCTTTTTCAGAGCCTGAAAATCACCCAGATACTGGGCGGTCCGCAGCGTTCCGAAGGTAACCCCCTCCCCCGGAATTTCGATATCCTCCCCGTCCTTCGCGCAAATCTGTATAAAAATTCCCCCCTTCGGTCCGCCCTTGTGAAGCTGGCCCGTGGAGTGGAGAAATCTCGGCCCGTAACCGAGGGTCACGGGGACGCCGCTCCAGCGCGACAGAGCCTCCCTGAAACCCGCGAGGGATTTTTCAACCTCCCCGCGCCGGAGAAGGTAGGCCTGAACCGCGATGTATCCCCCTTCCTCCGCCGCTTTCGCGAAATTTTTGACCGCGCCGATCGCGTCCGTCCCGGTTGTCTCGCCGTAGACTTCGGCAAGGCTGTCGCGAAGGGCAACCTCTCCCTCGTCGCTCCTCCCCCTGATTTTGTACTCCGCGAGAACCTCTCTGGCGAATTTTTTGGCCGCCTCCACGTCAGGCTGGTTGAAGGGGTGGACCTCAAGCAGCCAGCAGGCTACGGCAGTGGCGTATTCCCAAAGGAAGAATTGCCCTCCGAGTTCGTAAACGTCTTCCAGGCGTATTGTAATCACCGGGTGTCCCGCCGCCGCGAGAGCCTTCAGCTCTTTTTCGTAGAGCATTTCCCCCGGGAGGAGGATTCTTGCGAAGACCCTGTCGCTTGAGTAAAGAGAGGGGGGTTTGAGAGCTTCGCCTATTACCGGCACGATCCCCTTGCCGTCTTTCCCCGTCGATTCGGCGACAAGCTGTTCGAGCCAGTCCAGAAAAGGGGCGATTTTCTCTCCGGTGAGGAGGGTAAGCTTGTCTCTGCCGCGAAGAGCGAGCGCCCCGAGGGCGATTCCCAGCTTTGCCCCCGCAGAAAGCCCCTTCTCCCTGCTCGCTTTGGCTTCTCTTACGGCGCTGGCGAGGAGTTTTTGGAGATCCATCCCGATGAGCGCCGCCGGAATCACCCCGACGGGCGAAAGCGCGGCGTATCTTCCTCCTATGTCCGGTCTGTAAAAGAAGGTCTTTCTGAAGGAAAGACTCTCCGCCGTGCGGACGAGAGCCGTACCGGGGTTGGTGATAGCGATAAAGTGCTTTCCCGCCTCCGATGCTCCGAGCTTTTCTACGGCTTTGGAATAAAAATATTTCATCAGGGTATCCACCTCTACGGTAGTGCCCGACTTGCTGGAGACTACGTAAAGGGTTTCGGCGGGATCGTGTTCCCTTTCCTTTTTGAGAATCTCATCGGGAAGGACCGAATCGAGAACCGAAAGCGCTACGCCGCCGCCGGACGGGAAAACCTTCGCGAAAAGTTCTGGGGCGAGGCTTGAGCCGCCCATGCCGAGAAGCAGCACCCTCCCGAATTTGTCCTTTATCAGTTCCTCCCGAAAAGCCCGCAGGTCTTCGAGCGCATTTTGCGAATTTTCAGCTACCTCCAGCCAGCCCAGCCTGTCGCAGATCTCCTCGGGAGAATCGCTCCAGAGCGTGTGGTCTCTCTCAAGAATGCGGCGGGCTACCTCCTCGCCGGAAAATCTCGCCGTCGCCTCTTCGATGCTGCCTGCCGCGTCTTTGGGGATTATCTCTATTGAATTATTTTCCATGACCTCGCCTTCAATGTAAGGACAAGATAATTTTCACTTTGATATTATCAGCCACAGGGGAAGATACCAGCCTGATTTTATTTTTCTTATCGGCGGCGTTCTTTGGTTTATAATCCCCGCGAACTCAATTACGGATTGGTGGAGATGAAGAAAATTCTCTGCGCCGATATCGGCGGCACAAAAACATTCATGGGCGTTTTCACCCTCAGCGGAGAGACTCTTTCGCTCGTGAAACTTCAGAACTTCTCCACCGCTTCCCTTCCCTCCGCCGAAGAGGGGCTCTTTTCTTTTCTTGCCGGTGAAGAGGCTGACGCGATAAGCGTCGGCGTCGCCGGTTGCGTCCTTTACGGCGAGATTACTTCCCCCAATCTTCCCTGGAAACTTTCGCCCGGCAGTTTTGCGGGATTGTTCGGAAGCGTTCCCGTAATTTTCACCAACGACGTTTCCGCCGCCGCGATGGGCACTCTTGAGCTTTCGCCCGAATGTTTTACCGTTCTTCAGCGGGGTCATCCAGACCCGCACGGCGTCCACGCCTTTATCGCCGCCGGAACGGGTCTCGGCGAAGGACTGCTGGTACCTTCGGGCGGTTCTTTTGTTCCTCTCCCTTCGGAAGGCGGACACCGGGACTACGGCCCTTCGCGGGATATAGAGGTAGAATTCTACCTTTATTTAAAGAGAATGTTCGGCCACGTGTCCATCGAAAGGGTGGTCTCGGGGCCTGGACTGGTCAGGGCTTACGAGTTTTTCGTCGAATCGGGCCGTTTCCCCCGGTCAAAACGGGTGACTGGAAAGATGCGCTTCGCCGAACCCGCTTCGGTTATCGCCGAGGAGGGGGAATGCGGTTCCGACGGGGCCTGTGCTGCGGCGCTGGAGCTTTTCGCGCGCGCCTACGGCGCCCAGGCGGGCAATCTGGCGCTTTCCTCGCTTCCCACCGGCGGGCTCTTCATCGGCGGCGGCATCATCGCTACGATACTCCCCTCTCTTATGAAAATGGGATTTATGGAGTCTTACCTCGCCAAGGGAAGGCTCGGTAGCGTGCTGGAGAAGTTCCCCGTTCTCGCAGTGGTCGAGCCTAAAGCCGCCCTTTTCGGCGCGGCGCGCATCGGCGCTAATTTTTTCAAGCGGAGTTAAACAAGGATTCAATATGAACAGTTTGCTTAAAAACGCCCTTACGGCGGCCTCTCTGGTTCTGTTTTTTTCGGCCCCTCTTCGCGCCGAGACCGTAAAGGACGAGCCCCCGGTGATTCTTGCGGCTTTCGGCACCTCGACCAAGGCCGGGATTACCTACGACGTTATCGGAAAGCGCGTCGGGGAGGCGTTTCCCAAAAATCCCATTCACTGGGCCTTCACCTCCGGGATAATACGCAAAAAGATGAACGCGAAATGGGAAAAGGAAGGCAGCCCGATGCGCCTTTACAGCCTTGAGGAGGTTCTGGAAACCCTCAGGGCTCAGGGAGTGAAGAAGGTGGTCGTTCAGCCGCTCCACATTTTTCCCGGCGAGGAGTACGAGGAAGTTTTAAAGGCGATAGCCCGGTTCCCGGAACTCAGCATAGAGACCGGAAACGCACTTTTTCAGAAGTGGGAGGACATGTACGACGTTGTGGACGCCCTGAAGCCTGATTTTCTTCCCGCAGACAAGGGCTCCAACGTCATCGTGGCCCACGGCACCCCTTCCACGGACAAACCCTCCAATATCGCGATTCTCGGCCTCGACCGCTACCTTTCCAAGCGGTTTTCCAACGTCTTTCTCGGCGCGGTGGACGGGGTTGTCACACGGAGCGACGCCATCGATGCCGCCCTGGATTTCCCTGTGAAAAATGCGCGGTTTATCCCCCTCATGCTTGTCGCGGGAGACCATATCATGAACGACATCATGGGAGACGAGCCCGAAAGCTGGAAAAGCGAACTCGAAAGAGGCGGCGTAAAGACCGATTGCCCGACGGTGATGATCGATTCCGAAGAGTACTACAAGGGGCTCGGCTTTTTACCCGAGACTTCGGAAATATTCATAAGGATGATTCGCGAAAGCCTCGGTCGCCTCGGCAAGACAGAGAAGTAACCCGGAACCCAGGGCAAAAAAAGGGCCGCTCCTTACGGGGCGGCCCTTTTTTGCTGTCAGATTGTCTTATTTGTAGTTTTCGTCCCAGACGGCCTTGTCGATTGCGACGTAGCCGACCGTATCTCCAAGCTCGACCCTGTCGCGCTTGTGCTTGACGATCTTCTCGAAGACGCCCTTGTCGGGAGCCGCAAGGATGTAGTCGCCCTTGTCGCCGGAGAGTCTGGCAAGGGGCTGGCCCTTTACGACTTCGTCGCCGACTGCTACGAGCCACTCGTCAACCTTAATGCGGTCGCGTTCCTGACCTTCGTAGAGCTTGGGTACGAACACAGTGCCGTAGACTCTTCTGAGTTCGTCTTCGTTCGGCGCGCGGGAGGTGTGTCTCGCTTCGACAATCGCCAGACCGGCGGTGCGTCCGGCGGTGTAGGCGGCCTTGGCGACGCCGTCGTCGTTGGTGAGGATTTCGGAGGGATTTACGCTTCCGCTGCCTTCGAGGAGGCTGAAGAGAACGGGGGTCTTCTTGTTCGGGTTGTCATTTATGTCGGTGACGGTAGCGATGATGTCACTGGTGGAGCTTCCGTCGGCCGGGAGCACCAGTACGCTCGAAACGAGGCCGATCTTGGCGGGCGCGTCGCTGCGAAGTTCGATCTGGCCGGAGCGGCTGACCGCGTAATCGGGCGCTTCGGCGATGATGGTCACGAATCCGGCGATCGTACCGGCCCTGTATTCGGCCTCGGCGAGACCCGTGTTGTCGGTGACTCCGCTGAGAAGCCTTATGCTGCCGTTTGCGCCGGCGACGGAGAAGGTGACCCTTTCGCCAGCCATCGGAATGCCGGAGCCGTCACCCAGCCAGGCCTTGACTCTCGCCTTGGAACGGCCGTCCGCTGTCAGCCAGCCGGGGGTGATGGCAAGCTTGATCGCGGGCTGCGCGCCCGGACGGGCGAGTCTGGGGATGAGCTGTATCGAGACGGTGGAGGCTACGTAGGTGTTCAGCCAGCCTGCTCCCATGTCTCCGGTCGTGAGGTCTTTCGCCAGCAGGAGGGCGGTCTTGGCCGCGAAACCGGCGGTGTAGTTCGCGGAAATTTCGCCGAAGGAGTCGGTTACGCCGCCCCAGCGGATTTCGAGATCGTCCACGTCATCCTTGGCGGCGAACTTTTCTTCGATTTTGCCGCCGCCGACCACGCCTGTATATTCGGAGGTGGTGGAGAGCGTGAGGGCCAGATCGTGTCCAGCTACCGGCTCGCCGTTTGCGTCCTCGGCCTTTACGAGCACTTTGGTCTTGCTCGTCTTGTCGGCGGGAAGAAGGGGATCGCTGGCGGTTACGACCATGCGGACCCTGGTGTCGATGTCGAACTTCTGGGTGCCGGCGAGAGTGGCGGCGTTGCCGGCGAAATCGGCCAGAGTGGCGGTGGTGACTACGCCGAGGCCGTCGTCGTCAAAGCCGATGGTGTAGCTGCCGCGGTAAAGGCCGGGCTGCACTTCGGGCATTTTTACGGGTTCGGTCACGCCGTCGATCTTGAAGCTGGCGAAGCCCTGCGACTCGCCCGACATTGTCACGGTCAGGATGTCTCCGGCGACAAGCTTGCCGCTGAAACCGGCGACAGCGAAGGCGTCGTTTTCGACGGAGGCGATGGCGGGCGGAGTTTTGTCGTTAAGATCGGCTATGCTGACTACAGTCAGCTCGGAGCCGCCGAGGGCGCTTTTGCCCAGGTCGTCGGCCAGTTTTCCCACCACGCGGTAGAGGCCGCGCTCGGCCTTGATGTCCGCGAGGGCGACGGTGTAAGCGCCCGTGTAGAGGCCGGTGCTGCCCTTTTCGGTCAGGGGCAGATCCTTTACGAGGCCCTCTATGTCGGCAATGGCCGTCGCGCCGCTTTCGCCCTTCAACGTGAAGGTGAGGAGGTCGCCGGTGCGCACCGGGCGGTCGGAGGGGGTAACGGTTACTTCGGTGATTCTCGGGCCGTCGCCGGCCGTAGCGGTCACGCTGACGACTTCGGAAGGCACGCTCTTTAGCCCCTGATAATCGACGGCGACTACGGTATAGAAGTACTGAACGCCGGGAACGATATTGGTATCGGTTATTTCAAGGAGGCCGGTGGCCTTGTAGGGCACGCCGCCCACGACGGGGGCTTTCCCCTCGCCTCTGTATATTTCGTACTCCTTCACGTCGCTTGAAACGGAGCCGGTCCAGCTTACCTTTATCTCGCCGCCCCACGGGGATTCGGCGAGTATCGCCGGAACGGTCTGCGGCGCGACGCCGGTGATCTTGACCGAACGGAGCGTCGAAACCATGTGGGAATTATAACGGTCCCCTTTGGGCCCAACTCCGATGACCGCCTTTTCGGCGCTCTGCAACCACTTGGGAAAGGCGTACCCGGACGGAACCAGAAGCGTAGCCTTTACGCCGTTTATCAGAACCGTGTTGTCTTCAGGCAGCGGCCCCCACGTGAAGGCAAATTCAAAGGTGGAGCCTCTTGGGATGTTGCCCATCGAAGCGCCCTCTATATAGCCTTCATCGGTGTAGGGAATCGGATAGTAGTTTCCCAGAGGCTGCAGGCCGGACACTCCGCTCGACCATACGAAGAAAGGCAGCGGCTTCATGTCCCATCTCAGAAGCAGACTGAGGACATGTCTTTTTTCGGCGTCCACCATCGCGAAAAGGGTTTCCGGTTCTCCCCCCTCCTCGTTTCTTTCGACCGTGAAGGTAATCGAACCTTTCTCCGGATCCAGATACCTGGAGGGAACGTCGAGATAGCCGTAGTTGACTCCTCCGGCGGAATCCCCGCCCTTTGAGGCCCTCCAGCCGGGCTTTCCGCCCGTTACCTCGATCACTCCGCCCCTCTGGGTGAAGAAGCCCTTTTCCTTGAACTCCGGCTGAGCCGCGTTTGCAACGCCGAGCGCCAGCAAGGGAAGGATCAGCAACCCGGCAAGCCAGAGGCAGACTTTGTTGGTTCTCGTTTTCATGGTGACACCTCCTGACGGAGCCGTTCTGATTTCATGCATGGTGCGTCTGTGTATAATACTCGTTTTCGCTCTCTTTGTTACCATGGCGTCACCTTGTTCCAGCCGGGATTCAGGGAGGGCGTGATGAGCGTATGATCATCCCTGCGGTGGCAGTTCTGCGCCGAGAGGAAGTAAGCGGTCTTCTTGTTTCTGTCGGCCCTCGTGGAAACTCCGTTGAGCAGGTAGGTTTTCGTGTACCTGGTCTGCGAGGACTTGTTGTCGTCCCAGGTGTTGTGGTTGATGTCGAGGCAGTTGGTTATCATCAGCTTCGGCAGTCTCGAAGCGTGCGGGTTGTGGCACTTCGAGCAGATGAAGTTGTGGTAGGTTGAATTAACCGTGGTGCCGTCTAGCGTGGCGCCCCAGTCGTAGGAGTTCATGGCGTACCTGCCACCGTAGGCGGGAGTGTAACCGCCGAAGGTGGCGGAGTCCTCGTTCCCGCGGTAGCCGTAACCGTAGGTGGGCTGGCTCTTGTAAGCCATGCCCGGAATCTGACCGGTCAGGGCGGCGGTGTCGATGCTGCCTACCGATACGGGTGTCGGCCTGCCGTGGGAGTAGTCGAAGATGTTGTTGGCCGCGGCGGTGGTCTTGGTGCCCTGTTTCACGGAGTTGGCGTGGCCATTGGAGCTTATCCAGAGGGCGGGCGAGTCAGCCCTGTAGTTGATGGCTGCGATTTCGCCGCCGGTCCAGGTGCCGTCGCCGCTACCGTGGCAGAGCTCGCAAAGGCCCGCCGCCGTCGCGCCCGCGCCGGTGACGTTGATGGTGCTGGTGGGATTACCGCTGTTCTGGTCGATGAAGTAACCGCCGTTGAGGGCGTTCGCGGTGACGCCGCGCGGAACCGCGCCAAACAGCGCGCTGTTGGAGTAGGTGATGGAGGAATGGGGCGCGCCGTCTTCCTTGTACATGTTGCCGGTATAGGTACCGCGGAGGTACGGCTGGCCCAACGGGCCTACCGATACGGCCGGCGCCTTGGTCGTATGGCTGTGAACGTCGTGGCAGTAGGAGCAGCGGATGTCCGCGACCGCTTCCTTTGTCTCTGCCATGGCCGAGTAAAGGGTGCCAGATATCGTCTGCGTGCCGGAGGTGGGATTGGCGGAGTGGATCGACTTCGTCGCCAACGCCTTGTAGCCGAAGAGCTGCGAGGAGGCGGTGAGGCCCTGGGCGCTGTGCCAGATGCCGGCCACCCAGTCCGCCGTGGCGGAGCCGGTGTAGGCTACTGTCTTAAGAGCGCCGTAGTCGTAAGTTGAGGTGCCGGTAACGACGTTGTTGTTGGTGCCCCACTCGGAGACGTTGACCGTGGCGAGGTTGTGGCAGTTCCAGCAGATTACCGCCTCGCTGGTTATGGTCGGCGTGGAGGTGCCGCCGAGGTGGATGCCGCTGTTGACGGTGTAGTCGATCCTCAGGGTTGTCTGGAGACTGTACGGAGCGATGACGCCGTTGGAGTACGAGGTGGGCGGCAGAGGAACCGCCAGGCCGCCGGAATGGCCGGTGGCGGGATGGCACTTCTTGCACTGCAGGTTGAAGTCCGTCGCGGTGGTGAAAGTCTCTGCCGTGGCGGTCTTCAGATGCGAGCCGTAAGTGGTGTCGTGAGCGGTGGCTCCGGTTGTCGCCGAAGCGTCAGACCAGATGACCTTCGGTGCGGCGGTGTTGCCGCCGTTGTGGCAGCCGACGCAGGTCGCCTCGGGGCCGTTGATGTAATCCACGGTGGTGAAGCCGGAGTCTTCGAGTTTATGGTTCGCCGCGGCCCCGCCGTGACAAGTCGTGCTGCAGTCCCACGTCGCCGCCAGGTAGTTGGAGGTGGCGTCGTTATTCATCGTTATGCTGCCGTTGCGGTGCGCGGCGGAGGCGGTAGTCGGGTAGGCCGGGTCGCCGAGGACGTGGCACTGCATGCAGTCCTTGGGGTCGCCGTGGCTCGCGGCTACTTCGGGGGTGGCGTCGACGTCCCAGTCTTTTCCGTGCTCGACCTGCCCGTCGGCTGTGTTGGCGGCCGTGCCTGTCCTCCAGCCGCCAGCGAAGGTGCCGTGGCAGCCGTTGCACTGCGAAGCGGCGGAGTTTTCAGGGTTGGACGCTACGTTGAGGTAGGCGTCGGTGGTCCACTTGCGCGCCCAGGTTCCGGCGTCGCCGGTTTCGTCGTGGCAGTTCGCCACGCTGACTCCCGCGCCGGAGCAGGTTACCGCGTTGACCGCGCCGTCTGTG